>JBOFVP010000054.1:0-7484 GCA_051653165.1 Clostridium sp. | reverse complement strand
AATCTATCCACTCATTAGACAATTCAAAAAGTATAGTTTGAATATTTGAGTGAAACTTAAATATAGGTGAAAATGCTATTGCTCATAAGGAGTATATACGTTAAATTAACCTTAATAGATCCCACCAAGCCTATGTGATGTCAAACACACCACAGCGTAACAAGGTGGGTCTTTTTTATTATCATACATTAAATCAAACATACTAACCTTCATAATGTTCAATCATCCTTTTCAAATCCTAAGGAAGATAAATATACAGCTAATTAGAATGACCAAAATACCCATCACACATAGCCCTACCCCCACATAACAACAAACTACTCCTTAATATGTAGATCATAAACCTCCAAAACATTATTCAAATAATTAATAATAAAATTCACATCACCATCACCAAGAACCTTGCCATTAAAAGTAACCTTATCAACACCCTCAACATCCTTAATCAAACCCTTAAGCTTCACATCAATATCAAGCCTAGAGGCATTATCATTTACAGCCCCATCAAAATCCTCACGGCCAAGTAAAAAGTCAGTTGATACATTAAAAATATCAGCAACCTTCAAAATATAACAATCCTTAGGAAAACGAATTCCACGTTCCCAATTAGTAATAGCAGCAGATTGAACACCAACACGAATCGCCACATCCTTCACAAGCATACAATTCTTAATTCTAAGAAATCTAAGCCTATCCCCAAAAATACTCATAGTAAAAACCTCGTAAAATAAATTTTATTATCAAGTGATTCTTAGCATCAGGTGGAGTTTGTGAAATTTAACATTACGCCATCTGATGCTTATAAGAACTTATCTAGGCGCGTAGCAGTGCTTAGCTCCCACCTGCAGAGGTGAGAGTGTTAGCAATGGTAGCGATCAGATAAATCAGGTCAATATTAAAATAAAACTATATTAAAGTTCCAACATCAAAATGTAGGAATTTATGGGTTTCTATTAAAAATAGGGTAAGGAAAAATCACTACCCCACAAATTAACAAATTAAAATACATAAAGGTTGGAGCTCAAGGCCCTCTCAACAGTGGTCAAAAAACTTAAACTAATTGGCCAAAAGACAACTCATAATAACGGTAAACATCCTCAATAGGAATACCAGTAACAAGAGCAATCTCATCATAATCAGCCTTAAAGTAATCAAACTCCTTAACAGTATAAAAATAACAAAGCAACAGAAAAGTAGCAAAAATTCTAGCTTCAAAAGAAAAAGAAGTAAGCAAAACCCCTCTAGCAGAGTCAAAATCACCATTACCAAGAATAAAATTCCCAAGCCTACAAGCCACAACATACAAATCCTCAGTATCATCTAAATGAGAAAAACTTACAGAAGCCACGCAACTAGGATTATCAAAGAAAACATGCAACTTTCTTGCAATAAAAGAAACATTAAGAGCCATGCACAAATCCACTGGATTAAAAGTATCATACTTATTACATAACTCATAAACCTTAGTTTGAATTAAAGAATTTTTTAAAATAAAAACTCCCCCTTTTATAAATATTTCAAAAATAAGAACCACTACCCTTATGTAAAAATATAAAAATATGTAGTTTCAAAAAACACGGTAGCAAAACTATTAGAAATAACTATAAAAGTTCTAATTAAGTTAATACACTTCAATTAATAAAATAATACACCAACAATATAAAAACTCAATAGAACTTAAAAATCAAAAAGGGCCATAAAAACTAATCTAAAGTACATTTGATGGAATAGAAACATCCTTATCAGAAAGCTTATCAGAAGATAAACAAATAGGTTTATTCAAATCCGCTCCAACAACATTAACACTAAAACTCATATATGCATCATTATGAGAAGAAGTCTTAGTACTAGCATATCTACTTTTAAGACCATCAATATGAATAGAAATAAAAGACTTTATATTATTCCAGTCAGAATCATCTAAAACCTTACCATTTAAAAATAAGGCATCCTTCCTATCAAGAATTTCAAATAAATCATTAAAAGCATATTCAATATCAGAACTTGTCTCATGAACAACCTCAATATCATTTGGATCATCAATATAGCCTAAAAGAGACATAAGATAATGAAAGTCAACATTGTACCCAATACTTATTTGTTTAATAATCTTTGGATTTAACTTAATTTTAAAACCAGTTCTAGGGTCCACACCCTTCTCCATGATTGAAATATAGCTATGACTAACACCAACTAAGTCAGCAGCTTGTCTTAATGTTAATCCAAGTTCAATTCTCTTAGACTTAATGAAAGATTCAAATTTATTATCATGCATAAAATCACTCCTCACAAGTATTGTAAAGCAATAATTGTAAAAAATCAACAATTTTGAAAAAATATAAAAATATATTGATAATAAAATACAACTATGGTAATATTTGCTAAGGGGGTGTAAAACATGAAAAACAAAATGAAAATGTATAGAGCATCAAAGAATATTTCACAGGATGATTTAGCAAAAGAATTAGGCATGTCAAGAGCCTATGTAAGCAATTTAGAGAGAGGTAAATCAATTCCGAGACTTGATATGATGATTAAAATTTCAGAAATATTGGAAAGCAAAGTTGAATCTATATTTTGTTTGACAGAAGACTCTTAAAAAGGGGCAAGACTATATTATAGAAAGGAGGGGGTTAAAATTATAGAAATAAGATGTCCTAAATGTGGGAAATTAATACTAAAGTGTAGAGGGGGTGCTTTACTTGAACTTGTTTGTACAAGATGTAAAAATATTTTTGTAAAAGCTATAAAATAAAAGATGACATAAGTTGGATTAAGTAAAAAGAAAATGGACAAGTTTAAAAGAAACGAAAAAAGTTGCACAAATACTCTGCCAAGTAAAATACGCAACTTTCACAAATAATCACTTAAAATTATATCACCCTAGAGGGGTTTTATCAATAATTGAAATTGGAGGAATAGAAATTGAAGGTATTAATTAAAGATGTTAAACTAACTAACTTTAAAGGAGAGAAGGAGTTAGCTGTTGATTTTGGATATGAGACATTTATTTTAGGAGGAAATGGTGTAGGAAAAACTACAGTTTTAGATGCTATACTTTGGTGCATGTTTGAGAAGGATTCAAAGGGGAGAAAGAATTTTGAATTAAAGACTTTAGATAAGGATGGAAAACAAATTCACGGATTAATACATTCTGTTAAGGTAACACTGATTGTGGATGGGGCACCTATTGAGTTTGAAAGAACTTTAAAGGAAAAGTGGACAAAGAAAAAGGGGGAAGCAGAAAAGAAGTTTTCAGGTCATGTAAGTGGATATGCAATTAATGAGATTCCTGTTTCTAAGGATGGATATACTTCTAAGATTAATGAAATAATTAATGAAGAGATTTTTAAACAGGTTACAAATGTAAATTATTTTACTTCATTGCAAGCTTCAGAACAAAGGGAAGTACTTGGAAATCTTGTTGGGGAAGTAACTTCAAATGAGGTTATTAAAAGTAATATAAGGCTTCTTCCTCTTTCAGAGTTTTTAAATAAAATGGATGTTTCTGATTTAAGAAGAAAGTTAAAAATTCAAGGGGAAAGGTTTAAGGAGGAGATTTTGTTAATTCCTCCAAGAATAGATGAATGCAATAATCAAATTGTTGTTTGTGATGTTGATGAATTGGAGCTAGAGAAGGCTAATGTAGTTAATGAAATTAAGGAGCTAAAGGGTAGAAATAATAATAGAAATGAATTGTTAATTAAAAAGTCAGAATTAAGGGAAAGATTATATACACTTAAGGATAAGGTTAGAAACTTAGATAATAATTCTTTGAAAGCTGTAAGGCTTAATGAAGAGAGACATAGTTTAACTATATTAGAGCAACAAGTTAAAGAGTTAGATTTTAAAATAAATTCTGGTGATGAGAGGATTAAAACCCTTGAAATAACACTAAAGGAGCTTAAAGATTCAAATGATATTTTTGAGATTACACAAGAGAAGTTAAGGAATGATTTTAGAACAATTAATAATGGTGTTTTTGAGTTTTCTCCTGAGGATAGATGTTGCCCTACTTGTTTTAGGGAGTATGATGGGGAAACCTTAAAGAAGTTAATTAATAATGGGGAAAGAGTTTTTGAGGAGCAAAAGGATTTAAGACTTAAGAGGATTAATGAAGAGGGTAAGAGGATTTTTGAAAATCTAAATGATGTTGAGAAGAAAATTCAGGGGATTACAAATAACATTAATGAGTTAGTAGCTTCAAAAAGTTATTTAATTAATGGTAGGGAAGCTATTAATGAGGATATAAAAAAGAGTATGGAGAGGATAGCTTTATTAAATAAGGAGGAGGAAATTTTTGAGGGCAAGGAGAAAATGAAAAATGAAATTTCTTCTATTGAGAATGAAATTGATGAATTGAATAAATTGATGCCAAAGGATTTTTCATCTGAAATTGATTTTTTAGAGGAGAGGTTAGAAAATATTGGATCTAGATTGCTTATAGGGAAGAGAAATGGTGAGCTTATGGATAGAATTAAGGAGCTTGAAAATAGGAGTGAGGAGTTGTCCATAGAGCTTGCTAATGTAGAAAAACTTGATTTTCTGTGTATTGAGTTTATTAGGGAAAGGGTTAGGATTATTGAGAAGAGATTTAATGAGAAGTTTAAAAATATTAGGTTTAAGTTGTTTAAGGAGCAAATTAATGGGGGAATAACTGAGTGTTGTGAGGTTACAAGTGATGGGGTTCCTTATTCTAATTTAAATACTGCTTCTCAGGTTAATTGTGGTCTTGAAATTATTAATGTTTTGAATGAGCATTATGATTTTTATGCACCAATTTTCATTGATAATAGGGAATCTATTAATGAAATTATTCCTGTTAAAACTCAGGTTATAAATTTTAAGGTTTCTACTGATGAGAATTTGGTGGTTAAAAAGTTGTCGGATCTTTCTTATGGTGAAGATAAACCTATAAAGTGTGAAAGAAAGCTAGAGTTTTAGGGTGATAAAAATGAAGTGTGGATGGATAAGGATTCATAGAAATATTTTAAAATGTGGTATTTGGATTAATAGCCAACCATCTGTTAAGGTTGTTCTTATTACTTTGTTGTTACTTGCAGTTCATAAGGGGGATGATTTGAAGTCATCTCCTGGAGAGGTGTTTATTGATAGGGATTTGTTATTAGATAGGTGTGGGAAGGACTTTTCTTTTGAGGTTTTAATTAGTTCTCTTACTTTTTTACAGGATGAGGGTTTTTTATGTTTTGATTATGATGAGATGAAGTTTTTAATAAAGATATCAAACTTTAAAAGCTATCAGGAATGTGATGGTGAGGGTTGGGTTAGGTTTTATAGGAGGCTTTTAGATGATTGTTTGTGGGTTTCGTCTAATTCAAAGCAGAAGGTGTTGATTGTTATTTTTTATCTTAGGGCAAATTATAGGGTTAACGAATGGTTTTGGGGTAATGGAAAACAGAGGGTTGAGGTTGGTGAATTTATTACATCTTCTAAAAGCTTAATTGACTATGGTGGCATAGGGTTTACTAGGCAGGTTGTTAGGTGTGCTATTAAGAAGTTTGAGAAGTATGGATTTATTTCTTATAAAACGGATAAGCATTCTCATAAAATTAGGATTAATGGGATAGATTCTGAAGAAACCATTAAGGAACCAGTTAAGAACCATGTGTCATCTGGTGTGGAACCTTTAAGGAACCAAGGGGGAACCACTAATAATAATGATAATAATGAGATATATAATATTTATTTAAGTTTAGGATTTGGACAACTTTATTTGAATATTAGGGAGAGGATTGATAATGATGTTAAGACTTTTTCTAGGGAGCTTTTTATTAAGGCTTTAAGGTTGGCTGATAGAAATAATAGGCGTAGCTTGGGTTATGTTGAGGGTATTTTAAGGAATTGGAAAGGTAAGGAGGAGAAAAAGTGTGAAGAGTATGCAGATGATTTTGATAGACTCCTTGGAAGTGGATGGTATGAGGCATAGTGTTCCTTTAGAGGTTTGTGAGGATTGTGGTGGGACTCTTGAGAAGGATGTTGAGTTGTTTGGAAGGGTTACTAGGGTTAGGAAGGTTTGCTTTTGTAGGGTTAGGGTTCTTGAGGAGAAGGAGAGAGTTGCTAGGGAGCGTGAGAAACAAATATATTTGGATAGGATTTTTAAAAATTCTTTTCTTGATGAAAGGTTTAGGTGTGCTACTTTTGAAAATTGGGATCATAGTAGGGGTGATAAGAAGCTTTATACTATTGCTCTTAAGTATGCTATGAATTATAAGAAGGTTTTGAAGGATAGTATCGGACTTTTTATTAATGGTAATCCTGGTAATGGTAAGAGTTATGCTGTTTGTTGTATTGCTAATTATCTTTTGAGTCGTGGTGTTCCTACTATTTGTATTAGTATTAATGCTCTTCTAGATAGGATTAAGGCTACTTATGATTCTTCTGGTAGGGGGGATGAGGAGAGTGTTATTAGGAGTTTTTGTAAGGCTGATTTTTTGATTATTGATGATTTGGGGACGGAGCTTAAAAATGAGTGGGGTAGTTCTAGGATTTATAGGATTATTGATGAGAGGTATAGAAATAATCTTCCTACTGTTATTACTACTAATTTGACTTTTGCTAATATGAATAAGAGGTATGATGAGAGGGTTTCTGATAGGCTAAGGGAGATGTGTACTAGGGTTTCTTGTGAGGGTAGGAGTATTAGGGATGAGGTGAATAGGGATAAGAGTAAGAAGTTTATGGAGATGATGAAATAATAGAAATATATAATAATGTAGTATTCCCCTCAAAATTTCATTAATAGGTGTATTTATTAATTGTAAGGAGGGGATACTATGAGTAAAACAATAGCCCTAGACATAGGGCACAACACAAGATTTGACACAGGAGCAGTAGGAATAAGAAATGAAGACGAACTTAACCTACTGGTAGGAAGCAGAGTATTAGAAAAACTAAGAGGGTGCAATATTAATGTGGTGGATTGCACTCCTAAATCATCATCAAGCTTAACAAACTCACTACAAACAAGATGTAACATTGCAAACTCAAACAATGCAGATATCTTTATAAGCATTCACCATAATGCTTGCCCAGGGGGACATGGTTCAGAGGGGTTATGTATTAAGGGTGGAATAGCTGAAAGGACTGGAATTGCTATTTTAGAGGAGCTTTCATCCCTTGGACTTAGAAATAGGGGAATAAAGGAGAGACGTGACCTTTATGTAATTAAGCATACTGTAATGCCTGCACTTATAGTGGAATGTGCCTTTGTGGATTCGCCAAAGGACATGAATGATTATGACCCAATTAGAGTTGGGGATGCAATTTTTAAGGGAATTGTGAGAGCTCTTGGATTAAGTCAAGCAGTAACAGAGGAGTTTTATGTTGTTAACCCGGGAGACACTCTGTTTGGAATAGCTAGGAAGTTTAATACCACAGTAGAGAGATTAGTTGCCTTAAACGGAATAAAGGATAGGAACTTAATTAAGGTGGGACAGAAAATAAGAACAGTTTAGTAGAGAAGA
>JBOFVP010000053.1:0-1549 GCA_051653165.1 Clostridium sp. | reverse complement strand
CACCTGTAATTTCAGCTTTCCTAGCTACTGGTGGAGACTTTAAGGCAGCTTTACTTGCAATTATATTAATAGTTGTATCTGTAATGCTTTATATGCCGTTTGTTATTGCTGCAAACAAATTAGAAGAAGCTTAAGATTTTAATGATTAAAAACCAGTGGATATTAAATTATCCACTGGTTTTTTAGTTATTTTATAGTTTCAGATTTATAGCTATAAATCCACTCATTATTATAATAAGCTCCATTACGAGCCTTAACATATCCAGGTCCTATAGAACCACTTACGCTAGATGTTCCTTGTGCAGAGGAATTATATTTATAAAGTACATTATTTACATAAATACAACTTTCAGCAGTTACATTACTGGAGCTTGATCTTGTGTCCATACTTGCTGATGCATAGCTTGAAGATATGTTTACATAAGATACAGCATGTAGGTTACTCCTTAGGGTCAATGCTGAGGATGCTATAGGTGAGATTAATACCCCACCTAGTATAATTCCACTTAACATTTTTAATTTGAATTTAATATTTTGTTACCTCCTATTAATAATATTCAATTAGTTTTAATAAAAAAGATAATATTTGTAAATGTTTACCTTCTATTCTTAGTATTATTAGTAGTATTGCTTTGGTTTTAGGAACAACTTATTTAGTTTCATATTTTTTATTAAACAAACTAAGCAAGATGGAATCTATGGTTTCATTAGGGAGGGATTAAGTATGTTTAACGGATTAAAATCATTGAAAAGAATAGGATTTAAAGCATTTCTTATAGTTATACAGCTAGCATTAGGGTTAAGTATTTTAAATACTTGTATAATTACGTATTCTGATAAACAGGATCAGTTGGAAACTTTTAATAAAGATAATTATGAGGTTGTTCCAGTTATATTAGGAAAAGGGTATATGGATAAATTGAAGGTTGGTGATATAGTAGAGCGTAAGTGGGATCCAAGTCCTACTGGGTATATACAATATGAAGTAATTGGGTTTTATGAGGATTCAGCAATTCCGCGTATTGAATTTACTCACGAGGGAATAGGGAGTTTAACATATTCCGACTACTTAATTATAGTTCCAACATCAAAGTGTATAAGTAGATACAGTATTGAAAACCTTTCATCAGAACCAGGATTATTATTAGAGGTAGATTCTCCAGCTCAAATGAAAATAGTTGAAGATGAGCTTAATAAGGTAACTAAGGATGATAACATTTATGTAAATGTACGACCACTTAAGGAAGATTATTTAAATATTGCTAAAATGTGTAACAGAGTAATTAATATTATTGATGGGAAAGTATCAAAGGTTTAATGTAGTGAACTGTAATTTAAAAGTAAAGGCCTATATAAGCCTTTACTTTTAAATTATATAAAAATATTAAACAAAGTTATGTTATTAAAGACATTTTCATCCTTGAAAAATATAGGGAAAGTATAGTTATAGCTACCCCATATTGTGAAATCCTTAAAATAAAAAGAAGTGAAAAACAACTCCCTAGTAGAAAGTCTAACAAGCAAAGGTATTACTTTTTCATCCTCAATT
>JBOFVP010000052.1:0-5595 GCA_051653165.1 Clostridium sp. | reverse complement strand
ATGGTACTCCTGAAATTAATCCATTTAGAATAATTCCTGATGGAATATCAGTCATTTTTGAAGTAATTGCCTTTATATCATTACTCATCTCTAAGAAAGTAATATGAGAATACTCTATTCCCTCTTCAACCTTCTTTGTATAGAAATGAACTTTTTCTCTATAAAGATTTAAAACATCCTCCTCAGACATTGAATCCACTTTTAAATCTATTTCATATTGAGATTTTAAGCTTTCTATATCATCATTAAATGCTACCTCTTCAAAGGCATTTGTTATATTTTCATCTGTATATATAAATAATTCTATTGGAAGAATTGATGAAGTTTTGTTTCCCTTAATTTGCTTAACATAGTACTTCATAATCCCTTGTAAGATTTCCTTGCTATCTCCAGTGTTAATTAAGTTAATTCTAATAGGTGCATTTCCACCCATATCAAACATGTACTTAAAGTGTCCAACAAACTCCTCTATTTTTTCAGTTACAAGCTTTGCAACAAAGGCTCTTGAACTCTTATATCTTGGAAGAGTCTCATCAACATAATACTTCCATTCTGGTGTATGATGTTGCTCCATTGGTATAAATAGCTTATCATCATCCCCCATTATATAAGGTAAAAGATACGTTGAAGTAAATTTCTTAACAATCTCTTCACTCATTTCTTCATTACTTGATTCACCATTTAATTTAAGTTGATATGCAATATTTAATGGATGAAGTGAAGTGAATATTAATTCCCTCTCTCCAACTTCTCTCTTTATAGACCCAATTTTAAATAGGTTCTTTTGCTCCTTAGAAAGGTAATCCCCTTCTTTAATTGAGTTTAACCCATTAATATAAGCATTAATAAAATTCTCATAAAGAACTTTTAAATCATCATTTAAATAAGTTAAGCTTGGTAATTTTGAAGAAAGCTTATAATACTCTATAATTTCTCCAAAAGCTCTTTTTATATCTGAATCAATATCTAAATCAAGATTTTCAATTCCATTATTTCCTTCAAGAAAAGAGATTCCTTCTAGCTCTATTAACTTCTTTTCAAGTTCTAAATTTTTTCTAAACTCATCTCTTGTAAAGTATTCTTTAGTTCCAAACTGAAGTTTATTATCTCCAACAAACTTAAAGTCCTCTTCTTTTTCCCTTTTAAGCTTCCAAACCTTTAACCCTTCAATTGGAGAAATCTTTTCACTTGTTCCAATAACTCCAAATTGAATTAATTCCCCTCCAATTTTCAACTTAAACTTAGCTAGGTCATCATCATTCTCATATTTGAAGTTTTCTTGAATTTTAACAAAAAGCTTATCCTCTACTGGCAATTCAATGGTTTCATAGTTGTTGTCTATGCTATAGTTTGTTTCTGCTGTTCCAAACTCATTAAATGCCACAGTAGAATCATTTGTATTTAGTGCAATATAGGCATCTTTTTTCTTTATAATAATTGAAAATTTTGTTTTAATGCTTTCAAATGCTTTTTCATGGCACTTAACCATTACAATTTTAAACTCAAACTTCAAGTTCTTTTCATTTTTATAAACTACCTTATAAAAATTTGATTTACCATCTACATTTGAAATTTTAACCTTTAATTTTTTTCCTGATGTTACAGCTTCTACTTCACCTTGAACATCAACACCACTTTGCTTTAAAAAGTCATCAAAGCTAAATTCCAATTCATGGGATTCTAAGTTTTCAGGATTGAATACAATAATATTTCTTACTCTTTGTTTAGCCTTAGAACTACCCTCTTCCTTATCCCAATCTGCACTACTTCCCATATAGGCTAGTGGTGTTATTTCCTTTTTTCTATCTACAGATTTTTGAACATCCTTAAAGTCAATATCCTTCCAATCTGCTCCCTTTAACTTATTAACTCCAGCATCATCAAAGTATCTTTCAAGTTGAGTATCTGGATTACCGTAGTTATGAATTTCATCAACCTTACTAAAGTAATCAGCATTGCTTTTTAATCTTGACTTTAGTTCTTTACCCTCTAAACCATCAAGCTTACTATCTGGAAATAATCCAAAGTTCTTATATTGATTCATTTCTATACAAGAACTATTAATTGTTTCTAAAAGATCCTTATATTCAAATATTGAAACTGTATCCCCAAGAGTTTCATTCTTTTTTCTCTCTAGGTCTAATGCTATAATTTCCTTCTCTACATCAGTAAAATCTGATGTAACAAGCTTACCTTTTATATCCTTTTCTACATTACTAATATGAAATGGCATACCTTCCTTTGAAAAAGATTCCGTTCCACCCATAATACTGTCCAAAGTAGTATTGTGAATAAAGAGTATTCCCTTATCCTCATATCCACTTTCAACACCAACCATATTTCTAAGTCTTGTTAAAAAGTCTGGAGTTATACTTCCAGTAGTTGCTGAAATTATAAGCTTTACCCCTTCAAAATCTAATAAATATGATCTATATTTAACTTCACCTTTTCCATCCTTATACTCAAATTCCTTATATAAGGTATTATTCTTTAATTCATCATATAATGCTATAACCTGATCCTCAGTTTCAAATTGGACATTGTATTTAGCACCTGAAGTTAAAGGATTTTGAGTAAAGAAACTTATTATTTTTTCTGATAAATAACTATAAAACTGATCTGACATATTGTGCATCCCCACTATCTGATTTCTTTTCTAATAAGTTTAGCTTCTCATATAATTGAACAATCTTACTTCTTGAATCTCTATCAAAATAAATTCCACGCTTTTCAAATTCTTCAAATACTACGCTTAACTTTAATTTCTCATTTCTATTTATACATAACTTTGTAATTAAAATAATATCTTCTTCTGTTAAGTTAAGATTATATCCTAATTGTCCTCTTCTCTTAGCAAAATTATCATAGTAAAATCTAACATACCAATTCTTATATGCATCATAAGCTCTTGTTCTACTACTCTTTATAAATTGATATTCAACAGCTTCAAATAGCTTAACAGCCATATCAAAGCCCTTATTTCCACTATTATACTCCGTTGGATTAAAGTTATCCCAATCCTTATCCTGAATCCTACTTGTATATTCTTCAAAAATCTTTTGAATTTCTATTACTACTGCATCTTCATTTAACTCATTAAACAACTCAAATAATTCTTTATATCCATACTGCTTTTCTTGTCCATGGTGGTTTAATAATTCCAGTGTTATTGCATGGGAGAATAATGAATTAATACTACTCTTAAGCTTTTCCCATCCAAATTTATAACAAGTTCTATTTTTCGATGTATTCTCAAAGCTTAGGGTATAGTATAATGGTTCAATCTTTTCTGAATCATATTTCTCAAACTTTGATAACTTCATTGCAAGTTGAGAAACATAAAACATATAATAATACTCTATTACTCTCTTTATAGACTTCTTATAAAACTCCTCATTTTCAATCATAAACTTAAAGTCCTTAATGAACATTTCCTTTACATAAGGAGTATAGCAATTATATCCCTCATTTTTAGAAACACTCTTTTTAAGTTCTGGAAGTGAATCTAAAACAAGCTTATAAAGAATATTTTCAACTTCTCTATCATAGTGACCCTTTGCTAATTCCTTTAGCTCTTCCTCAACTAAAACTGAGTATAAAAACTTTGCTATCTTATCTTCTGCCCCTTCTGATGAAATATAATTTAAAGTTTTAATATCAAAATCAACCAAATTATTTTCATCTATAAACATAGTTTTAATTATATCTTTAAAAGCTTCCTTACTATTAACACCCTCAAACTCTTCGACCTTACTTGTAACTCTTTCAATAAAATCTTGTTCATTAAATTCACCTTTTAATTCCTTCTCAGAAATTAATCTGGAAAATGATCCAACAACTCCTGTAAAGTCTGAAACTAATGTCTTTTCATTTGCTGCATAAGGTAGCAACTTATATTTATTACCTTGCTTATGGGTTAACCCCTTTTCTTTAAACTGGAAACTATCTGAAATAGCTTCCAAATCTATATTATATTTTTTTTCTTCACACATATATCCCTACATCTCCACAAATCTATACTCTTCATATTCTTCGTTAAATTCTAGCTTATATTTTTTATTTTCTTGCCTATTCTTTTCAGTAATTATAATACTTTCTTTTTGAGATCCTGTACTCTCAATCTTATTTATAAACTCAATAAACTTAATAAAATGATTCTTATCATTTTTATTTGGTCTATATCCCTTTGTTACCTTTATTAAAAGCTCATATAATGAAAAATCAACATCAATTCCATAAGAATCATTTGTTTTTTCATTCTTAAATTTCACTTCTAAAGTTGTTAAAAACTTCTTAAGTTCAACCTCGTCACTATCTGGAAGATTTGATATATCCATTTTAAAATCAATTTCTTCACTTGCTTTATACTTAACTTGGTTTTGACCAATAAAAATATTAATTTGATTCTTATCAGCTTCTCCATTCCACTTCATTATTCCATTTTTCACATCTGTGTATAGACTCTTACGAAGTGATTTATCACCCTTGTTCCATAAGTAAACATAGTTCATGAATTTTTCGTACTCTTTATCCTTTAATTCAAAAAGATCTCCTACTCCACATAGTGAGTAACTTCTTATAAATAGTTTTAACAACTCATACCTTAAATTCTTATCTTGAGTTTCATCAAAATTAACTTCCCCAACCTTATTTAAATAACCAAATGGGAAATCAATATGACTCTTAAAAAATCCCATTACATTTGATGAGTTATTAAACTTTATTATAAAGTCATCAACCTTTTCATTTCTTACATTTAAAGGGTCAAGCTTTGATATTGAATCAAAGATAAATGATAACTCCTTATGACTAAATAGAATATTTGGAGTTAATGATTTAATATATTCTTGATTAGTTAGCTTACCTATTTTAGTTTTAAATGAAGGTGAGTTAACATCTATATAAGACCTAGCAACTAATATTTCATAAATGAAATTTAAAAGTGCCCTTGTTGAAATTATTATTTTATGTTTAATTACACTTTGAACCAATAAACTAATTATAGCCTCTTGAACTTCTACCTTCTTTAACAACTCATAATTAGATTTAATAGGACACTTACTGCATTGTGCACAATCGCCACAATTTCTTTTATAAGAATTAAAGAATTCATTATTTCCATTTTCATCTGTAATTTTATTAATTAAAGACTTCACATAATCTGACTTTACCTTTCCATCCCTTAAAGTAAATAGGTGATAATCACTAAAGTCAATAAACTGGAATGGACTTTGAGGATCAAATTCATTATCCTCAATACCTGGTTCCAATATTTTCTTATCGATTACAAACTGCTTTAACTTTGTAAATCTTTCTCCATATTGAGAATCTATAAAATTATTTAATGTTCCTAAGTTTATTGCAAGTATAAACTTCTCATTGCTTGTTTCAATTTTATCATCACTAAAATTATCTAAAACATCATTTAATGTGTCCATTGATGTTTTATCTGGCTCTAAACTTTCTGTCGCATCATTATGAAGATTAAACTTACCCATTTCATCTGGATATTTATCTTTAAAATAAGAAATAATATGTGACTTACCATCACCAACACTTCCACACACTAAAAGAAGCTGTGCTCCATCCTTCTTA
>JBOFVP010000051.1:0-3289 GCA_051653165.1 Clostridium sp. | reverse complement strand
TAGAATTAACTGATTTAAAATTTGAAAAGGGAAATAAAGCCACGGATTGGACACCTGCTCCAGAGGATATAGATAGTTCAATAAATGTAGTTGATGGGAAAGTAACAACCACTAGCAATAAAGTATCTCAAATTGAACAAAGTGTTAATAGCATAACTCAGAGAGTTAGCAGTACAGAAACTACTGTAACTAATCATACAACGCAATTAAATTCAGTAGATGGTAAAATAGATAATGCTAAGAGTCAAGCTATTACAGAGGCAATAGGCATAAAAGATACAAGGAGTAACAATGAAAATCCTCAATGGTATATTTCAAATTATCCTCAGAAAACAGTAACTGAATTCAAAATGGCAAATGTATTAGGATTACCAAGTTCACTTGGAAGTATGTATGGAACAGTTGAAACTAAAGTTCCATGGGCAAATACAAGTGGAGGATATCCAACACAAACATGGAGAGCTAATGGTTCGGCTACATATGAAAGAAAGGGAGTAAGTACTACAGATTGGGGCCCTTGGGTTCAAATAGAAGATGTTAACGGATCACAAGGAAAGGTAAACTCAGCTAAAACAGAACTAAATGCAGAAATAACAAAAGTTAGTGATAAAACAGCAGAGTTAAAAACAAGTATAGATGGGATAACTCAGAGAGTTAGTTCTACTGAAAGCATAACTACAAAACTAACCACAGATTTGAATTTAACAACATCATTGGCACAAGCTATGTCTAGTGGTAAACCAATAAAAACTGACCCAACATTTAAAAATGGAACAAATGGATGTGGTATCTATAATAACTCTGGAGGAAGTACAGTTACATTTAACAGAATTTCAAAACCATCTGATTGTCCAACCACATCTACTCATTGTCTAGAAATTAAAACAATAGGATCACCAACATCACCAGGGTGGGGCGGATTCCATTGTGCTGTTAGTTCAAGAGCCAATGCTAAATTCATAGTTAAAATAATGGCTAAAATACCAAGCGATAGAACATTACATTTAGCTTCCAATTCAATGGGAACTGGTTATTCAGATAGACTAATTACATCCAATTCAGGCACTGGTAATTATACTGAGTATATAAGAGAAATAAAATGTGGTTCAGCAGGTACTTTTAGTAGTGGAGGACACTTCTATTTAAGTGGGGGTAGTGCTCCGACAGCTTCTTCACCTATTATATGGTATGTAGCGAGTTGTGAGGTAATAGATGTTACTGATAGCGATTATACACTACAAGAGACCGTCGCAGAAGTCAATAGTGTAAAAAGTAAAACGGCAACCCTTGAAACAAATTTAAATAGTATAACTGGAAGAGTATCAAGTGTAGAAACAACTACAAGTACAATTAATGGCAATGTCAGTAACCTACAAACTAGAATGAATACAGCCGAACAAAAAATAACAGCAACAGCAATAACTAATTCAGTTTCAGAAGCAATCAACAATGGATCAAGCTCAATTAATACAGTAACAACAGTATTAGATAGGAACGGTTTTACAGTAAAAAACGGAAAAATAATAGTAAAAAATAGTTCAAATAAAGATGTAATGTGGGTTGATACTACAGGTAAACTTACAACTGACAACCTAGAAGTGTATGGTTCTGGTGGAAGTACTATAAGAATGTCAGGGACAGGTAGTAAATCATTAGTTCTTGAATCATCAGACAATTGGGATGTATTTTTAAACTTTAAAAGTAATGCCAATGGTGGAAGGATTGGAACATATAAAGGAAGAGATCATCAATTATTCGTCGAAGCAGGTGCAATAGGAAGTTCCGTAAGACCATTAGTTATATATAGAGGTATTAACTCAACTACTTCAACGAACCAAGTATGCGACGTTGAAATACATGGTAGATTAAAGGTTACAGATAATGTAACAAGTAAGTTTGGCTATATGGTAGCATCAGATACAATAAACCAACTTATAATCCAAACTAAATCAAATGGTTCTAAATATATCCATATAAATTCAGATATAGGTGTATATGGAGTTGACATATGGAACTCAGATGCGTATATCAAAGAAAACTTTAATTACGCAAAAGCAAAAGCCTTAGATAAAATTATGAAAATTGAACACGCTGAATATAACTATATAGAAGGTACTCATAGAGAGGTTGGAGTAGTTGCTCAACAGCTCCAGTTAATAGATGAAAACTGGGTTAATGAGGTTGTTGAATTTGATGAAAATAAAAAGCCAACAGGACATACATTATTACAACCAGTGGCACATGAAATATTACCTTACATCACAAAATCTATTCAAGAACAACAAAATGAAATAGAATATTTAAAAGAAAAAATAAAGATATTAGAAAATAAATTAATTAGCTTACAAATTTAACTTTGTAAGCTTTTATTCATAAGGAGAACTATGGAAGATAAAAACTTAGTTAAAGAGCTTAACGATAGACTTATAAGAATAGAGGTATTACTAGAACAGACTGTAAAAAACAATGACCTTAAAGCAGAGATATTAGAAGAGAAAATTAAAGTAGCAAACAATAGAATTAGAGATTTAGAGAACTCAATAACATGGCTATGGAGAGCAGTGGTAGGTGGTGTAATAGCTGGTGCTATTGCTCTTTTATTTAAATAA
Source organism: Clostridium sp. (assembly GCA_051653165.1). Taxonomy (GTDB): domain Bacteria; phylum Bacillota; class Clostridia; order Clostridiales; family Clostridiaceae; genus Clostridium. The sequence continues at coordinate 680 of JBOFVP010000051.1, read as the reverse complement.
AAATAAGAAAGGTGGAATTTTAAAATGGAAAACTTAATTCAATTTGTACCAGAGGAGCTTTTAATCCTAATAGCTTCAATCTATGTATTAGGAATCTTCTTAAAGAAGATGGAGAAGGTTAAAGACAATTACATTACAGCCTTCTTAATGGTATTTGCAATATCATTCAGTTTAGTGTTAGTTGGATTTAATGCTAATGCAATCCTTCAAGGGATTCTTTGTTGGGGTGCTGCTGTTGGAGTAAATCAATTAAAAGTACAAGCTAATAAAAAGGATTAATCAAACCAAAGAGGGGCTAAATAGCTCCTCTAATTTATTTAAATTTAAGGAGGAACAACAATGACAAAGAAGAATTTAGGAATTAATGATGGACACACAATCAAAGGACCAGGAACAGGAGCAGTAGGAAGAGTTACAGAAAGCGTTGAGACAAGAAAAATAGGAGCAGAGGTAAGAAGGTTATTTGCAGAAAGAAATCATAATGCAATTAACTGTACAATAGATGAAGCTTCATCTTCAAGTAAGTGCTTAGAACTTATAGTTCAACAAGCAAATAGACAAGATTTAGATTGGTTTATAAGCATACATCTTAATGCTGGAGGTGGTAGAGGAGTAGAAGTATATACATACAAGGGTAGACAGTATGAAGATGCTCTTAATGTATGTAAGAATATAGCTAA
>JBOFVP010000050.1:0-1662 GCA_051653165.1 Clostridium sp. | reverse complement strand
GCAACACAGTTTATCATAAGTCAAAAGAAGGATTACAAAGATGATGAAACATTTGTATCATTCTCAGGAGGGAAGGATTCGACTGTAGTTAGTGACTTAGTAATAAAAGCATTGGCAAAGCCAGATGTTGTTCATATATTTGGTGATACAACGTTAGAGTTTCCAATGACAGAAGAATATGCTCAAAGATTTAGAAAGGCACATCCAAGAACCCCTTTCTTATCAGCAAGAAATAGGGAGAAAAACTTCTATGACATGTGCGAAGTAGTAGGTCCACCATCAAGAGTAATGAGATGGTGCTGTACTGTTTTTAAGACAGGTGCTATTACTAAAAAAATAAATGCAACATTTAAGACAAAGAATAAAATATTAACCTTCTATGGAATAAGAAGAAGTGAATCAGTAAGCAGAAGTAAATATGATAGAGTGGCAGATTCACCTAAAATAGCTAAGCAAAATGTTTCATCACCAATTATAGATTGGTATGACTTTGATATTTGGTTATATCTATTAACATCAGGAATAGATTTTAATGATGCATATAGATTAGGATATAGTAGAGTTGGGTGTTGGTGTTGTCCAAATAACACAACATGGGCACAATACTTATCAAGCGTATATATGCCAGAGCAAGCAAAAGCATGGAGAAATCAATTATTAACCTTCGCTACTAAAATAGGCAAACCAGATCCAGAAGTATATGTAGATGAAGGAAAGTGGAAAGCAAGACAAGGTGGTAATGGGGTAGAGTATAGTGAAAATACATTTGTTTCATTTAAACCATGTGCTAATGAAAATGAAAGTTTTAATTATGAATTGAAAAAACCAATTACGGAAGAACTTTATGAGTTCTTTAAACCTTTTGGATGGATAAACAAAGAAATGGGAAATGAACGTTTAGGACAGGTTTTCGTTGTTGATAGAATTGGAAATCCTATTATGAAAATTCAAGGGAAGATTGGAAGTAAAGAATTAAAAGTAACAGCTTTAAAGGTTCCACTTGGTAAGTCAAAAAGTCTTAAAGACATTAGACAAAAGGTTGATTGTCAATTAACTAAGTTCCAATTATGTTTAGGATGTTTAGGGTGTGAAAGTGCATGTAAACATAATGCAATTATGGTTAAAAAGCCAGCTCACGAAAATGAATTAATATTAAAAAAGGTAAATGATACTTATAAAATTTTAGATGATAAATGTGTTCGTTGTGGAGAGTGTATAAATCATTTTGATGGTGGATGCTATATGAGAAAAGTTCTGATTACAAAACGAGGTGGAAAGTAGTGGCAAAAAATGCAGTTAAAATTAGATTAAAAGGACATGAAAGTTTTTGTTTAAGAGAAGGATGGGCAAGAAAAGGAGTTAAGGGGATCATAAATGATCCTCTACTCTTAAGTAAACAAGAGGCAGTAGATGAGCTTGGTGTTGGTTCTAATATGGTAAAGTCGATTAGGTATTGGTTACAAGCAACAGGAATTACAAGGGATGAAGTAGTTGCTGGAAAAAAACATCAAGTATTAACGGAAGGGTTTGGAGATATTTTAGTTGAAAATGATAAATTCTTTGAAAGAGAGTTTACATTATCATTAATGCACTACAAGCTAGCAAGTAATTTAGAGTTAGCAAGTAGTTGGTATTTATTTTTCAATAAGATAAATATTAAGG
>JBOFVP010000049.1:0-1787 GCA_051653165.1 Clostridium sp. | reverse complement strand
TTTAAAAGTCAGTTAGCGAATAGAATTATACTTCTGATGGATAGTGATGAAAAGAATTCTAAATTACCACAAATGCTCTATAACTTAGGAGTATTTGATGGATTATATGAAGATGATTCAACTAATATTAATATCTCTGAATTAATAAACAAAGGTAGAGATACTAATGGTGCTAGGGAGTACTATAAGGCTTCTGATGAAATAAATTTGCTTGATGATAAAGATATAGATTTAATTGAACAAATAGAGTTATTAATGCTGTTAGAGAAAATGAAGGAATTAACTTCAGAAGGTTTGAGTGAATTCTTTATAAAGCTAGAAGAAATATATTCTGGTGAGCAATTAAAATACTTAATAGAGAGTACAGATTTAGAAGTAAGAGGAAAATTAATAAATACAGATATGTATAAAACCTTAGTAGATATAAATTATAACTCTAATGAGGTAAGTGTAGATGAAGAATATATACCATCTGAATATATTAAAGAAAACATTGAAAGTAATACTAAGAAAATAGAATTTTGTGAGTTTGAAAGTGAAGATGAATTTGAAGATTTAGATGATCTAGATTTAGATAATTTATATATATCAAATGAAAGTAATACAAGTTTAAGTGATGATGCAGGTAGTGTGAAATATGATGAGCTACCTTCTTTTTATGAGGAAGTAAAAAACAGCTCAGATTCACCTAAGGCTGATATTAAAGACGAAGAAAAATCTAAACCAAAAATATCTAATAAAAGCGTAGAACAACCTAAAGTAGTGGAGAAAATCGTTGAAGTTGAAAAGGTAATAGAAAAGGTTGTTGAAGTTGAAAAAGTAGTAGAAGTAGAGAAGATTATTGAGGTAGAACGTGTAGTAGAGAAAGTTATTCAGATAGATAAGAATGTCTTTAATAGAGTAATTATAGGTATTCTAGGTGTTAAGAAAGGAATTGGAACAACTTATAACAGTATATCAATAGCAAAGTATTTAGCTAAAGATTATAAAGTTGCAGCAGTTGAATTTAAAAAAGATTTCTTGGATATAGCTGAAGCCTATGAAATTAAAGTTAAAGATAATATGTTTAAATTTGAAAATGTAGATTACTTTTCAATTAATATAGATGAATTATATAAAAAGCTACTTAATTTAGATTATCAGTATATAGTTGTAGACTTTGGAGCTTATAGTGATGAAATAGTTAAAGATTTCTATAGGACTGATATAAAGGTAGTGTTATGTGGAACACAGGTCTGGGAAGATAAGTATTTATCTAAATTTTTAACAGACCAACAAGTCGTTAATGGAGTTAAGTATCTTTTTAATATGTCTAAATATCGTTTAGATATAGTTGAGAATATGCCAGGATTAGAAGTTTTATTTATAGATTACTTTGAAGATATAAGTTTTGTTTCAGAAAATTATCAAGCGATACTTCAGGAACATAAAGTCCCTAATTCAAATGTGAATCTAAAGAAAAGAGGACTAATTTCAACTATTTTAGGGAGGAATTAGGTTTGAAAAGAAAGTTATATAGCAATGTAATTGAACAACATAATGCTAAACAAGAGTTAGATAGAAAAGCTTGTGAGGCAAAAAAACATTATAAGTTAGGTAATGATAAAGAAGTTGTAGTTTTAAATGAGAGCAATAGGACAAGACTTCTTAAAATTATATTTTACAAGCTTGAAGGAGTGGTTAGGATACTAGTTTGGGGAATCATCATGGTAATATTATCAGTTGGCGCAACAGTTTTAGTAAACCCATCTCTAAGAGAGCAGTTACTAACAATATTTAATTAATAC
>JBOFVP010000048.1:0-1905 GCA_051653165.1 Clostridium sp. | reverse complement strand
GGTCATGTTATAGTATGGAGATGAAATTATCATATATATGCAGAGATTGAATTATACAAAGAATTGAATGTATTAAATGAAAAATTAAAAAATTATAAGGAGAAATATAAATTGCTAAAAATAAGAAAATTTTGGAATTTTTTAAAATCGTATGTTTTTATAAATTCAACAGAAGCTTTAGAACAAATAGGTGTTTTATTAATCCTTTATGATAAAGGGATAACGCGAGATTCTAATTACTATCATGTGAGAGAACGTTTTGAAGATGAGATTATAAGAATAAATAAAAACCTAATATTTAAAAATTTGAGTAGAGAAGAATGGGTTGATATTTATTATAATATTCCAACCCCAAGAATTTTAGAAGAGATTTTAATCATGTTGGAAGAACTTTTGATGGAATATAGAACAATTGAAATATATAGAAATTTATTAAGAGTGTATAATCTTGAAAAGGAAAAAAAACGATTAGAGCCATTAGTTTTAATGAAGTATTTTGAGCGAAATAAAAAAGTATTAGAATGCTTTCCTAAGACAGGAGGTCATATTTCTATTTTCAATAGTAGTGGTTTAAGAGAACGAGAGCAGAACAAAGAAATTTTAGTAAAAGATAAATTTGAACGAAATATTTTGATATTAAAAAATGTATTGCTTAATATTTCTCAAAGAATATATATATTAAATAGAGATTTTGATATTAGAGAAAGGTACGAACAAATAAATTTAAATGAGGATTTTTTTGATTATGTAGACTTGAAGATAAATTTGTTTGAAAGGCTTTATCACGAAAATTTAGATGAAAATGGTGTTATTATAGCTGTATGCTCTATTGAAAATATAGAAAAATTTTATGAAATTATGTTTTTACAGATATGTAAGGAAATTATATATGATGTAGATAGAGAATTGGTTCAATTTGTATTTAGTAAATATCAATTTGGAGATATTCAATACATAAAAAGAATTAAAAATTCGAATATAAGAAAAGAATCAGTAAGTAGTGTTGAAAAGATTTTTGAAGATATAAAAAAAGGTACTGAATATCTAGATTATTACTTAATTGAGTATAATAAAATTTTGAACGAAGTTAAAAAATTAAAAAAATTAGAAAAAAAAGAATCATATAGAGTAAAGCAAGAGTTGGAAGAAATAAAAAATCGTATTATTCTTGAAATAAAGCAAAGTATGTATTAAAAATTATAGGGGGAATAACGGTGAATATAGTAGAGTTAGAACTATTTTCTGAATATAAAAAAATAAAATCTAGAACTAAATTTGAATTTAAGGAAAAAAATATTTTAGAAATATTAGGGGAAAATGGGAGTGGAAAGAGTATTTTATTTGAGTTACTTACAGATATATTAAGTTACTCTACATTAGACGGTGATGAACAAAATAAAATTATGAAAAATAAAGAGCTATTATTTCGTTTAAAATTAAAGATAAAAAATAAACTAATTGTTATAGAAAGATTAACTTTAAGCGAAAGTATCAGGTCATATATAGAAAATGATGAACAGCAGCTTCCCTATAATATAAATAAAGATTTAAATATAATAATTTACTCATCAGCTAAGAAGAGTATTTTAAGTGAAACATATTATAGGTTATTACTAAAAAGTAAAGATAACTTAAATGATAATAGGTTTAATTTTTATATAAGAGAAAAAATAAAAAAAATTATAATTATATATTTATTTATTTTTAAAGAAAATTACTTAAAAGAAATATTTAAAGGAATTATAACAATAAATCCAATAAAAAAAATTAAAATAAAATTTAATAAATCAAATGTTGAGAACATGATATTTTTTAAAAAAATAATAGGACGAGAATTTGAAAATATCTCTGAAGAGGAATTAGGAATGATTTTAGATGATAATGATATTCAAAAAATAAGAGAGG
>JBOFVP010000047.1:0-3755 GCA_051653165.1 Clostridium sp. | reverse complement strand
AGATATAGTGATAAATTAATTAAAAATAGGAGTGAAACATAATGAGTAATAAAGAATATACGGTCATACATTGTCATACTGAATTAAGCAACGGAGTTACCAATATAGATTCAGTAACTAAATACACTGATTACATATCAGAAATAACAAATAATAGTTCATTAGGAATAAAAGGGATATGTTTTACTGAACATGGCTCTATGTTTGAATGGTATAAAAAGAAATGTGAATGCGAAGCCAAAGGTTTAAAATATATTCACTCCGTAGAAGTATATGTTACTGAAAGTTTAATTGATAAGGTGAGAGATAATTACCATGTGTGTCTTTATGCTACTGATTTTGAATCATTTAAAGAGTTAAACAAACTTGTATCAAGGTCTTTTAATAGAGAAGACGGTCATTATTACTATGCTCCTAGGATTACATTTGAAGAACTTGTTAATGCAAGCAATAAAATATTAATAACTTCAGCTTGCGTTGGAGGAATGTTGGGAAAGGGCATAGATATAATAGGTGATAAGTTTGTAAGGTTTATGTCTGAAAATAAAGATAGATGTTTTATAGAATTTCAACATCATCTTGCAGAAGATAATATTAAATACAATCAAAAATTATATGACATTCATAAACAGTATAACATTCCAATAAGTATAGGGACTGACACTCATGCATTAAATAAAACTCACTCGAAAGGAAGAAATATTCTTCAAAGGGCTAAAAGTATATTTTTTGATGACGAGGGTGGTTGGGATGTAACTCTTAAATCTTATGATGAATTAATTAAATTATTCTTAGAACAAGGTGTATTACCTATGGAAAAGATAGTAGAAGGTTTAGAAAATACAAATTTAATTTACGACAGAGTGCAAGAATTTAAAATAGATAAATCTTACAAGTATCCTAACATGGGAGAAAACCCATTAGAATCATTGAAACAAAAGATAAACAAAGGCATCATAGAAAGAGGAGTATATACCTAGAATATATCACGAATTAGAGACTTATATCCATAATGGGGCTGAAGCATTTTTATTACTTGATGAAGATATTAAAACTGAAATGAAGAAGAAAGATATATTTGCAGGAGCGTCGAGAGGAAGTTGTAGCGGATCATTAATTGCTTATTTAATTGGTATGACAGATATTGATTCTATAAAATATGGAATGAACTTTGAAAGGTTTATGAATACTGAAAGGGTTAGTTTGGCTGACGTTGACACCGATTGGCAACCAAACCATAGAGATATAGTTAAAGATTATATTTATAGTAAAAAGGGTTTGTATTGTGCCGATATAATAACATTTAATACAGTTGCTTTAAAGGGTAGTATAAGAGACGTGTGTAGAGCTTTATATAGCAACAAAGAAGTTTCAAAAGAGTTGAATGATAAAATCAACAAAGACGTTGAAGGCTATGGGACATTGACTGATTGGACTTCTAAAGAGTTTGCAGAACAAAGCGGTAAAAATAAATACTTAGAAATATCAAATTATATTTGTGAAAACATAGAGTTAAAAGAAGATAAAATGAGAAAAGAATATCCTGAAGTTTTTGAATATGTTGATATAATCAACGGGACTATTGTATCAATAGGAACTCATCCTTGCGGTTTAATTGTATCTCCTATACCTTTAGATGAAAACATGGGATTATGTTCAATTTCAACTTGCAACCACCCTGTTTCAATGATAAACATGAAGTCGATTGATGCACAAAACTATGTTAAACTTGATATTTTAGGGCTTGATAATATTCAGCTGATTAATGAAACTTGCAAGCTTGCAAACATAGAAAGGTTAACTCCTGATAATATAACCGATGATGAAGAAGTATGGTTAGCAATGGGGAAAGACAACACTCTAATATTCCAATGGGAATCAGATAGTGCAGGAGCGTTTTTAAAAACACTATTAAGCGAACAAACATTGAAAAAGATAAGAGCAAACAATCCTAATTTTAAATATGTGGATTTAGTAGCCATGGGCAACGGTGCTATAAGACCCGCTGGTGCAAGTTATAGAGACGCACTTTCAAATGGAGAGTTTAGAGATAACGGGCATGAATCTTTGAATAAATTGCTTGCCAAGACCTCAGGCTTCTTAGTATATCAAGAGCAAATATTATCATTTCTACATGAATTCTGTGGATACACAATGGGAGAAGCAGATATTATAAGACGTGGATTTGCTAAAAAAACTGGAACAGAACAATTTATACCAAAGATAAAAGAAGGTTTTATCAATACTATGTTTAATAAATATGGAGTTAATAAGGACGAGTCAGAAAGGTTGGTAGTTAACTTTATACAAGTTATAATAGACGCTTCGGAATATCTTTTTTCAGAAAATCATTCATTACCTTACACTTATATAGGTTATATGTGTGCTTATTTAAGGGAGAAATATACACTTGAATTTATAACTACTGCTTTGAATATCAACAAAGATAAAGATGAGAAAACATCTAATATAATTAAATACGCTAATGATAATGGCATTAAAATATCTTCTCCAAAGTTTGGCTATGCAAAGTCAGAATATTTCATGTCAAAAGAAACTAATTCTATCTACAAAGGGGTAGCTTCTGTTAAAAACTTAAATGCAATTGTAGCAGATGAATTATATGAATTATCGCAAAGCAACTCATATAATAACTTTATAGATTTGTTAAATGATATTAAAACAAAAACAAAGTGTAACTCAAGACAATTAGATATATTAATTAAATTAAACTATTTTGATAAGTTTGGCAAAACAAAGAAGTTGTTAGATATAGTATATATATATGAATCTCTTAATGGTAAAAAGCAATTCAAAAAAGATAAATTGCCATTGAATTTAACTGTACATGATATTAAAAAGTATTCTAAATCTGAAACAGAAAAACAATTTAGAGAGGTTGATACCTTAGCACTGATAAATGACATTTGTGGATCTTTAGCTAACGTGGATATTTCATTGCAAACTATTTTAGAAAATCAGCAATCAGTTTTAGGATATGTTGATTATATAAATCCTAAATTAGATAAGAGATATGTTTTAGTATCAGATATAAATACAAAATATACTCCAACTTTAAATACATATTCTTTAGGAAGTGGGAATACTTGCAAGTGCAAAATAGCAAAGAAATTATGGAATAATGAAGGGCAACTTAATGACAATGATATAATTTACATTCACTCGATGGAGAGAAAGTTTGGACATAGAAAAGTAGGTGAAACCACTGATAAAAAAGGAAAAGTAAAACCTGTATTCGAAGTAGATGAAAGCAAGTTAGAGTGGTGGATAACTAGTTATAGCGTTATTTATGATATAGATGAGATAATAAATGAACTTGAATAGTTTAAAAGAAGAATATAATTATTGGATAAATAGAAATAAAGCAGCGGAAGAATATTTTGCCACCAATTCTGTTGCTAATTGCATGAAGTATTTAGCGTTATTCAATAAAATATCTTATAATCTAAGTATTTTGCTAAATGAAATAAATAAACATTATTCAATGACTAAGGAGGGGAATAACAGTCAATAAAACCTTATAGAAGTTTATATAACATTCTTGATTTTATATAACGTTCATGTTATAATAAATTCAAGAGGTGATTATATGAAATACTATTCTAGTGGTGAGTTTTCAAAACTAATAAGTAAAAACTCTCAAACATTAAGAGAGTGGGATAAAAAAGACATATTAAAACCACATCATGTTGCTCCAACAGGGTATAGATACTATTCACAAGAGCAACTTAATC
>JBOFVP010000046.1:0-1100 GCA_051653165.1 Clostridium sp. | reverse complement strand
TCTATGTAATACATTTACTATGTAATACATATGTATTACTAATATTATACCTCTATTTGTAATTAAATACCAATAAAATAGATTAATCACCTTAAATTTAGAAGCTTTTCTCAATTTTTTCATCAAATTTAACTTTTCTAACACTCTAAGCCTTATTTTTGTATTACTTTTTATTATTTATAGTTACATTGTATTACCTATGTATTACATAATGATTTAAGCATATTTTTTCTTTATACAATAAATTTAATGTTTTTAGTAGATACTAAATATTAAATATCTAAATATAAGGCGGAAATTATAAATGAGCAAAAAAAATAAAGACTTAGTTAGAAAAATAATACTTATAATTTCTCTTCCAGTCTTTTTTATATCCTTAATAAGTGTTTATACAGGAGTAAGAGAGTACTATAAAAACAATAAATTATATAATAATCTAGATAATCTTAACCCCTTTAACAATACTGATTTAAGTATAGCTTATACTAAGTTAAAAGAGCTTAATGAGGATTATGTTGGATGGCTATATATACCTGGTACGAAAGTTAATTACCCCCTAGTTAAAGGTACTGATAATTCATTCTATCTGAATCATAATTTTTTCAAGGAAGAAAGTAAGGCAGGCTCAATCTTTATTGATTGCAATATAAATGAGTTCGAAGATAAGAACACTATAATCTATGGCCATTATATGAAGGATGGCAGCATGTTTGCTGATTTACATAAAATATATTCTGAATTAGATAATACTTTGAAGATTTATATCGCTACTGAAACTAAAATTGATGAGTATGAAATATTTTCAATCTTTAAAGATTCTGCTGATATAAATAACTATCAAACTTTTTGGAGTACTGGAGCTGATTATATACATTATCTAAATACTCTAATAGATAAGTCTACTATTAATAATAATATTCCATTAGATAAAGAATCCGAAATACTTACCTTATCTACTTGCGACTTTAATTATTTAAATGGACGATTATTACTTATAGCTATGTTAGTTTATTAATCTTTCTATTTTAATTTTACTTCTTGTAAACACTGTGCTTTGTCCCTGTATTATTAATGTATCTCTTTTATAATACAGAATAATT
>JBOFVP010000045.1:0-1828 GCA_051653165.1 Clostridium sp. | reverse complement strand
AAGTAAATTCGGTTCACCAAATCCTAGCGACATATCAAATATAATAGATGAAGTATACAAAGACACCCAATACAAAATCACCAAACTATTTGGAAAAGAAGGAGTAATGTCATCAACAGGAAACTTCAGCTTCACAAGAACAGACCTAAGCTTAGATAGTGCAGGAATAGACTTCATATTCCAAAGAACCTATAACTCAATGAGTGAAGAGGGAGGAATGCTTGGAAAAGGATGGGGCTTTAGCTATGAATCCACACTAAAAAAAGAAACAATAGAAGATAAAGAAGTAATAAAAATAAAATTGCCAGATGGAAGCATGGAAAGTTATTTAATAGATAATGGCAAGTATGAAGCAATGGACACAAGAAATAAGCTAACATTTGCAAATAACGAGTACACCTTAACTGATAAGCAAGGCTTTAAATACACATTTAACAGTGCAGGTAATTTGATTAAACAAACAGATAAATATGGAAATGTAATTAATATAACTTATAAAAACTCAAAAATTGATAAAATATCAGATGCTGTAGGGAGAAGTTATCAGTTTGATTATTCAATAGGAAAACAAATTATAGTAAAAGAGCTTATTGATAATATAGAGAATAGAAAAATAACTTACAAATTAGATGCAAATAATCAACTTCAAGAAGTAGTTAATGTAAATGGAGATGTTATTGAAACCTATGGTTATGTTAATAATAGAATTGAAAAAATAAATTCATCAGAAAAAGCAAACAATGAGGTCATCACATATAAAGAAGATACACAAAAGAAATTTAGGGTAGATACCTATAAGAATTCCTTTGGAAACACATTAAAATATGAATATGATCTACCAAATAAAAAGACAACAATAACTGATTCAAAAGGATTTAAGAAAATAGAAAATTACGATGGAAATGGATTAGTTTATTATTGTGAATACTCAGATGGTAGCTATGAAAACTATACCTATAACTATAGCTTATCAAGCACTTTTAAAGGAAAACAACAAAAATTATTACTTTTAGAATTATTAGAGAAAAGAGATAGAGAAGGTAGAGTAACAAAATACGCACATGATGAATACGGAAATATAAAGACGGAAATTACTAATCCTAAAAACAATGCAGAAGATACTTTAACAAAAGAATATGTTAAAAGCTACATTTATGATGATAAGGGGAATTTATTACAGTATATCGATGAAGAAAATAGAAAAAAGGAATATGTATATGACCCTGCCACTCAAATATTAACAACTGAAACTGTATTTATTAATGGGGATAGCATAAAAGATAATTCAGGAAATAATATTACAAAACTAGTTACTGAATATACTCCAGAAACAACAAAGGGAGTTAAGGGGCTAATTAAAAAGAAAACAAATCCTGATGGAACTTATGTTGAATATGAATATGATAAATATGGATATTCGTATAAGACTACAGATGAAGGGAAAGAAAAGAATACTGGGAAAACAATATATACTACAATATATAATGGAAAAGGCTTTAAAGAAAGTGAATTCATACAAAAGACAACAGCAGGCACATATAATGTAAAAACAGAATACACCCATTATTCTGACGGTAAAATAAAAACAACTAAAGTAAATGGGGTAGCTGAAACAAGAACAGAACATGATAAATTTGGAAGGTTAACCTTAGAAAAGGACCCAATGGGTAATATAAAAGAATATAAGTATTATCCAGGTACTGAACTTTTAAGGGAAGAAATTAACGAAAAGCAAGGTAAAGCTACCTATATATATGATATATATGGTAGAGCTGAAAAGATTATAAATCCAAACCTAAGAGAGGATATTATATTATATGATAGCTTA
>JBOFVP010000044.1:0-1733 GCA_051653165.1 Clostridium sp. | reverse complement strand
GATAGTTGTTGAAGTTAATCCTGATGGAAGTAAGCCATATGTTCCAGGAAGTTCATACACTACTGGTGATATTGTAAGCTACAATGGAAAGCTTTATAAAGCAAATTGGTGGACAAACACCCTTCCAGGTTCTGATTCTTCATGGACTCTTTTATAATAAAAATGACTGGTAAATTTTTTACCAGTCATTTTTCTATGCTTCATCGTACATTTTTACAACCTTACTAAAACTCTGAACAAAGAATAATATTGTTATTGAAATACCACAAGTTATAAATATAGCTTCAATACTTATAACTTCTGATATAAGCCCCACAAAGAAAGCTGTTATTGGCACTGAGCATAATGCTACTGCTGAAAAAATTGCTACAACTCTCGCAAGATACTCCCTTGGAATCTTTTTAAGCATAATAATTTGCAATGGGAAATTAAGTAATAAAGCTCCAAAGCCAAATACAAAAGCATCTATTCCTAAAGCTATATAAATCAAGCTTTCATTTAAGTTTCCAAGTACTCCTAATATGGTGTAACAAATCCCAGCTAATACCCCACCATATATAAACATTTTTCTGTTACCTAGCTTTTCTTTTATTTTGGGTGCAAAGATTGTTGTAATAGTCATTCCAGCTACTAAACATATACTAAGTACAGATAATGCTCCACTTGAAACCTTCAAAACATCACTTACATAAGGTGCTTGTAATGAGTTTAATGGTACTGCTAAAGCATTGATTACTGCTGCAAAAAATACAATATTTATTATTAGCTTTTCATTTTTTATATAGGTAAATCCCTCTTTTAAATCTATGAAATATTTCTTTACTGTTAATGCTTCATCACTTACAACTGCATCCTTTAGCTTAATTGTAATTACTAATATTCCACATATTAAAAAGGTGATTCCATCAATTAACACTGCTGTTCCTATTCCAAAAATTGTTATGATAAATGGTGCTATAGCTAGTCCAGCAAGTTCTGCCACCTTACTTCCTGTTGATGATAATGCTATACCATGTTCTAGTTTTTCCATTGGAATAAGCTTTGGTAAAATTGATGTTGCTGCTGGTCCTCTAAATGATTCAAAGGATGAATTTAAGAAGGTTATAACATATAAATGCCATACTTCTAAATTCCCTGAAATATATAGTAATGCTATCATTGAAACACAAGTGAATCTTCCGAAGTCACATATTGCCATTATTTTTTTGTCAGTTACATATTTACAAACCACTCCTGATATCATTCCAAATACTAGATTAGGAATTCCATTTATACCAAATAGTGTTGCTACTAATAGTGTTGAACCTGTTATTTCGTATACCAATAACGAAAAGGCTATTGCATCTATTCCATCTCCAAATCTCGATATTACACTTGATAGTGTTTGAAGTATATAATTTCTTTCATTAATTAAACTTAAATATCCCTTTTTTTCCCCTTTACTCATCTCCCTATGCCCCCTTTTTTAATAGAGGAAGTACTAGGTAAAAGCGTATAATTATACTTGGAATTTTAATTCAAAGAAACTCTTCGACCTTACTTATTATCCTCTGCGTAAAATTATACCATTTACCCCAAAAAAAACAAACTTTTTTCTTCACTTCAAAACCGTACTAACTACGCTCCCCTTCCCCAAAACACTAGTTACCTTAATCTCTCCATTTACTAAATCCAAAATCCTTTTTACTAAAGGAAGTCCAAGCCCATTTCCATAAATCCCATGGGAAGTATCC
>JBOFVP010000043.1:0-3737 GCA_051653165.1 Clostridium sp. | reverse complement strand
AGAAAGCTGATATCTTAAGAGAAGCTGACGATATCTTCATCCAAGAGTTAAGAGCTGCTGACTTATACAGACAAGTAAGCCAAGCTTTCGTAGTACTTCTACCTGTTAAATCAGTTGGAGTTATGGGAGATGAAAGAACTTATGAGTACACTGCTGTTTTAAGATCTGCTAACACTATCGACTTTATGACTGCTACTTGGTCTAGATTACCATATGAGTTCTTAGATAAAGTATCTAATAGAATCATAAACGAAGTTAAGGGAATCAACAGAATGACGTATGATATCTCTTCTAAGCCACCTGCAACTATCGAGTGGGAATAAAACCGGCCAAGGCGTGTAAGCCTCTTTAATTAGGGGTTTACGCGTTTTTTTTATTCCCTTCCGTACCATAAACGTACCATCCTTTTATTTTGTCATATATTTTTCTAATTTTTCAGCAATTTCTTCTTGTTTGTTTGGATATAAGTGTGAGTATGTTTGTAATGTCGTTTGAATATCATCATGTCCTAGACGCTCTGCTATAGCTATTGGAGACACTCCCATTTCTATAAGCAAAGAAGCATGAGAATGTCTTATATCATGTATTCTTATCCTTTTTATCCCTGTGTTTTTACTTCCTCTATTCATTTCATGATGTAAATAATGCTTTGTTGCTATAAATAATCGCTCATTTGGTTTATAATCATATCTTGCTTCAGCAAATTTTTTCACTTCATCACATAAAGTTTCTGGTATAACTATTTCTCTTCTACTTTTTGGTGTTTTAGGCTCTTGAATTAAATCTTTTCCACCTTTCAATTTAGCATAAGTTTTAGTTACTGACATTACTTTAGTTTCAAAGTTAAAATCATTTAAAGTAAGTGCCAACAATTCTCCAACTCTTATACCTGTATAAAAAAGTATATCGTATATTACTTTAGACATTATTTTATCTTCTATTCCTTTTATAAAAATATCATATTCATCTTTTATCCAAAACTTCATGCTATTGGCATTCTTTTTTCCCATACTACCACTTAATTTACATGGATTCTTTTCTAGTTTATGAAATTGTACAGCATAATTAAAAATAGCACTTAAACGATTATTAATTGTTTTTAAGTATGTTTGGCTATAATTTTTTTCACTTAATAACAAAGTATTTTGCCAAGTTCTAATAGTTATTGCTTCTATATCTTTTATTTTTAAATCTTTAAAATAAGGTCTTATATTCTTATTAATAATAAATTCATTATTTTCATATGTTGTAGGCTTTACTCTAGCTTTAGAATCTTCTAAATATTTTTCAAGTAATTTGTCAAATGTTAACTCTATTTTACCTTCCTGATCTAATAAAAAATCTCTTTCATAAAGCATTGCCTCTTTCTTAGTTTTAAACCCTTCTTTTTTCTTTCTTACTCTTTTTCCATCCCATCTCATATAATAAAATGAGACATAGTACTTTCCATTTTCTCCTTTATATACTGGCATATTCACTCCCTATATACATGTTTTTTCTTCAAAATATCTTTTACTAATTTTTCCTTTAATAGTTATTTTCCCCTTCTTCTCTAACTCTTCATTTAATTTTTTAATTAATCTATACGCTGATGTTTCCGATATTTTCGCCATATCTGCAACCTCCTTTGCTGATAAAAACTTTACCTTTCCTTCCATATTTAATCCTCTCCTTATTTTTTGTTAAATTCTACATCTGCATCTATTATCTTTGACTCTCTTTTTACCTTATGTGCAAAGTAATAAGAAAGTAAAAAGGCTTCACTTTCTTCCATTTCATCCTTAGAAAAAACTTGTTTTGTTTTTAAAAATGAATGATTCATAGTTTTAAAAGCTTCATATTCTTCTTTCTCTTCTTCTGTTAGTTCTTTATATAAACTTTCTTTAGGATTTAAATCTTTATTCTTTTCAAAATATTTTTTTAAAACTCCGTAACTTGAAAATCCTATCAATCCACCTATTTGACTTCCTATATAAATATTATCTAATGATACCCCATTTAAAAAACTAACAATTACTCCTATTAGTGTTGTTGCCAATGGTATAGATGTTAAACCATAAAAATAAGTATAACTAACATCATAGATTTCTGCTAATTTTTTAACTGTTTTTATTGGAATTTTTTTTGTAAGACCATTCTCATATCTAGATAATGTAGCTTCTGAAGTTCCCATTTTTTCAGCTACCTCTGTAAGTGATAAATTTCTCTTTATTCTCATTTTTTTCAATCTTTCACAATTAAAACTATTTTCTATCAAATTAAGTATATACATATCTCATACTCCTTTTTTAAAATTTGTTTGTATTTTTTTAAAATTCTACACTATTTTTTGCAAAAATTCAACGTTTTTTGTAAAAAACAAAAAAGACACTAATAATTATCAATTAAATAGTGTCTTTTCACTTTCTATTATTCTTAATCTTTTTTAGCTTGTAGAATAATATCTCTTATTTTATCTGTTTTTAATTGCTCTTTAAATTTAATTTTTATGTCTTTTTTATATAATTCTGAAAATAAAATTTCAGCTGATTTTATTTTACTTTCTTCATCAGCTGACAGCCCTGTTTTAGTTTTGCCTTTAGACTCTACAATTAAATTTAATTCTTCCCCATTTTCTCTTTTAATTATATACGCAAAGTCTGGAGAATAGCTTCCACCACCTACAACCGGTATTTTTATACTATTTTTTGGTATCTTTGCATATACAACTACTTCTTTTATTTTATTTTGAATATTTTCTTTTTCTATCTCTGAATCATAAAAAAACTCTTCATATAAATAAGTGTCTGGAGTTGTCTCATCTATTTTTTTTACCCCTAAATCATTAGAAATAATATTATTTTTTAAACTTCCATCACTATTTGTTAATTTAGTTGGATGTATTTGTGTTGTTATTTCTTCATAACTTACTTTTAATTTAGAGTGAGCATTTTTTATCATATATTCTAAATAAGAACTCTTAAATTTTATTAAAGTTTTTAAATTTAAATGATTATTTATATTTTGTCCAAATTTTTCATATTTAAATAAAAACATCTCATGTAATATTTGTATTGGAATATTTAAATTCTTTTCTAACCAAAATAAAAATTCTTTATAACTCATTGTTGATGAATTTTTAGATGAATATTCCATTGGTACACTTTCTTGGATTTCGAAAGTTATATCTTTACCTTTTTTTGATTTACTTTCAATACTATTAACATATAAATCTTGAAACTCAAAAGTTGATATAATATCATTTAAAATCTGCTGTATCTCTATATTACTTTTAAAATCATATCTTATGATTATTTTTTTATTCAACTCTTCCCATAAGCTTTTAAATTTAAGATAATTTTCTTTTCTAACTGTTATATATTGTTTTTTATTATTAGTTGATAAGATTACTTTATTAGGTTTTAATGTATTAAATATTTCTGGATATTCACTTTTTAATTTACTATACCCATCTTTCGAATATTCATTGTGCCTATTTATGATCTTTTTAGACATTAAATCCACAAATATATCATCTACACTTTCATATTTACTTCCTTTTGATTTTTCAAAATCATAAATTTTAGATAATAAAGTATCGTCTATTCCAATAGGAGTTTGACTCTCCAATTTCCCATCATTTATTTCCTTCTGAAGAGTTTGAACAAAATTTCTTTCTGTAAAATCAACAAAATAATGCAAATAATGCTCTTCATTTGTAGCTCTATTATAAAATTCATTTACAGGTATTCTCAATC
>JBOFVP010000042.1:0-18778 GCA_051653165.1 Clostridium sp. | reverse complement strand
AGTTGAAAGCCTCAGCGAATCCTCTATTTGCTAATACTGTTGTAATAGCTGCTGTAAGTGTTGTCTTACCGTGGTCTACGTGACCTATTGTTCCAATGTTAACGTGTGGTTTATTTCTTTCGAATTTTGCTTTTGACATCGTTAATCCTCCTTCATGGTTTAATAAACCTTGCCTAGCGTTTTGCGTTCTTTAAATAAATTGGAGCTCACGATCGGGATTGAACCGACGACCTCCGCCTTACCAAGGCGACGCTCTACCTACTGAGCTACGTGAGCACTCATAAATATTTAATATATCATTAATAAAGTTTACTATCAAACACCTTATTTGTCAATATAATTTCTATTTTATATTCAAGCATTTTTCGAGTTTTCTCTTAACTCTTTGCAATGCATTATCTATTGATTTAGCATGTCTATCTAAATCACATGCAATTTCTTGATAAGACTTGCCATCTAAATACGAAGTTAACACTTCTAACTCTAAATCTGACAATACTTTTTCCATCTCATCTTCTATTCTAGATACTTCTTCTTGGCTTATGATTAGTTCTTCCGGATCTGAAATTTTTATACCTGCTAATATATCTAATAAAGTCCTTTCAGACTCTTCTTCATAAACAGGTTTGTTTAAAGAAACGTAAGTATTTAATGGAATATGCTTTTGTCTAGTTGCTGTTTTTATAGCCGTAATTATTTGTCTAGTTACACATAACTCTGCAAAAGCTTTAAAAGACGTTAGTTTATCACTTTTAAAATCCCTTATAGCCTTATATAATCCAATCATTCCTTCTTGGTATATATCTTCCTTATCTGCTCCTATTAAAAAATACGACTTTGCTTTTGCTTTTACAAAGTTTTCATATTTGGATATTAGAAATTCTTGTGCTCTTACATTGCCAATTTGAGACATAAGAACAATTTCTTCATCCGTATTATTTTGTAGTTCTATAAAACCCTGTTTTTCTACCTGCCTATTCTCCACGTCTCCCCCTCCGAACTGTAGTCAATATAATTAATTATACATTAATTAAAACTACCAAGTCAATTAGACTCCTCTTCTCATAGCCTCAAGTTTTGCCCTAATTTCACAATCTATATTATCTTCTAAATTATTTCTATGAGGTTTTTCTATTTTTTCTGCTTTTATTTTTATTTTTTTCTCTGTTTTTAATACTTCATTATAGAATTCCAAAGAGGATAGCCTTATTGCTCCTCTTTGAAATATAGTTTGTTGCTCTAATAGATCAGATGTAACTACACAAACCTCATATTTCCTTCCATATTGGTGGACTTCTTTTTCAATATAAGCATCTGCAGTTTCTCCATCTTTAGTAAATACTATAGATAAATTTTTGTTTAGGGTTTCTTTATTCTCTAAATTTCCAGCTACTTTATGGGCATCAAATACAATTATAACTTTACAATTATTATATGAACCATAATTGTGAAGTATATCAATTAACTTTTGTCTACTTCCATTAAAGTCATCTTTTTTATCACCTTTTAAATTTGGCCAACTATTTATTACGTTGTATCCATCTACAAAAACTATCTTCACTTGTATCCCTCTTTACTATTTAAGTCTACCTTTTAGTACCTCATACATAATTATACCACCTGCAACAGATGCATTTAAAGAGTTTATCTTTCCAACCATAGGTATTTTAACAAGTTTATCACATTTTTTTAATGTTAACTTTGATATTCCTTTACCTTCACTACCTATAACTAGAGCACAAGCACCACCAAAATCTACTTGATAGCTATATTCTTCTCCAGCAATATCAGCTCCATATACCCATATTCCTTCACTCTTAAGTTCATCAATAACAGCATTAATATTTGTTACTTTTGCTATTTTAACGTGCTCTATAGCCCCAACTGCTGTTTTGTATACAGTTTGAGTAACCCCAACGTTTCTTCTCTTAGGTATTATTATACCATGAACTCCACATAACTCTGCTGTTCTGATTATTGAACCTAAATTATGAGGATCTTCAATTTCATCTAAAATCACTATAAAAGGCTTCTCATTTTTTGACTTTGCATAATCTAATATGTCTTTCACTTCAAAATAATTGTATGGAGTTATTTTTGCTATTACACCTTGATGTACAGCACCATCACACATTATATCTAATTTCTTTCTGTCCACCTCTTTTATTAAGACTCTCTTTTCTTTAGCTAAATTAATGATAACATTAATTGAACCTTCCATTTGACCATTTGATATATATAACGCTTCAATTGTTCCGTTACCCTTTAACGCCTCTATAACAGCATTTCTCCCAATTATTATATCTTCTCTTGCATCTTGTTGTTTTTCAACCACTTTGCTAGTTTCATTTGTTGTTTTTCTTTCAAAATTTCTATTATTACCTCTAGGGTTTTGTTTATTTTTATCAAACTCTCTTAATGCTTTTCTATACTCTCTGCTTCCTTTTGTCATCTTTCTTTCCTCCTATTTATTCATGTACTTCTATACATCTTTCTAGTATATATTCTAATCTAGCCTTATTTCCTACAAGATATAAATATCCTATTAACGCCTCAAACCCTGTAGCCATTCTATAGTCTCTTAAATCTGCATTTTTAGGAACCGTTGCCGACTTCGAGTTTCTACCTCTTTTAAATATATATAACTCTTCTTCTGTTAATTCATCTTGTAATTTATGAATTATATCTGACTGCCCCTTTGCTTTTACATACTTTATTGCTTCCTTATGTATTTTGTGAGCACTTAGGCTAATATTGTTAGCTAATACATAATTTCTAATATATATCTCATAAACCCCATCTCCAATAATAGCTAATTGTAATGGGTTTAACCCTCTTGCTTCCGCTACTGAAAATTCTTTAACTCTAAAATCATCTAGCACGTAATTCATCTCCTTTAAATAAGGGCTGCAATTTTGCAGCCCCAATCATTTGACTAATTAACTTTCTTCCATCTAACACCTTGTGGTGTATCTTCAAGAACAATTCCTCTTGCTTTTAAATCATCTCTTATTTTATCTGATAATGCAAAATCTCTATTTTTTCTTGCATCTTGTCTTTGTTGAATTAAAGCTTCTATTTCATCTTCTAAACTAACCTTAGTTGATTGTTGAAGAATACCAAGAGGAGATCCTAATTCTCTTATAAGAGCTAATACACCTTCTATTAATTCTTTAGATGATTCTATTGTAACATTACTGTTTACATCTCTAGATAAATCAAATAATACAGATATAGCATCTGCAGTATTAAAATCATCATCCATTTTCTCAATAAATCTAACTCTATATTTATCTAAAGACTCTAAATATTCATTTTCACTATCAGTTATTTTTTCAATAGTCACTTCATCTAATAAGTTTTCTAAATTTCCTATTGCATTGTATAACCTTTCAACTGAAGCTTTTGCTGACTCTAATAAATCATCGCTAAAGTTTAATTGAATTCTATAATGTCCTGATAGTAATAAAAATCTTATTACATCTGCATCATATTTTCCTAAAGCATCTCTTGCTGTTAAGAAATTATTTAGAGATTTAGACATCTTTTGATTGTTTACATTTAAAAATGCAGCATGCATCCAATAGTTAGCGAAAGGTTTCCCTGTTAAAGCTTCACTTTGTGCTACTTCATTTTCATGATGTGGAAAAGCTAAATCACTTCCACCTGCATGTATATCAATAGTTTCTCCTAATAACTTCTTTGCCATACATGAGCACTCAATATGCCATCCTGGTCTTCCCATTCCCCAAGGACACTCCCAAGCTGGTTCTCCTGGCTTTTGTGCTTTCCATATAGCAAAATCCATAGGGTCATTTTTTCTTTCATCTACATTAATTCTTGCACCTGCTTGTAAATCATCTATATTCTGCCCTGACAGTTTACCATATTGCTCAAATTTCTTTGTACTAAAGTAAACATCACCATTTACCTCATATGCATATCCCTTTTCAATTAAACCTAATACAAAGTCTATAATTTCTTGAATATATTCTGTTGCCCTTGGATTAACTGTTGCTCTTTTAATATTTAAGCCATCTGCATCCTTATAATATTCATTGATGTATTTATCACCAATTTCTTTAACTGTTGTTTCTTCTTCATTGGCTTTTTTAATCATTTTATCATCAATGTCTGTAAAATTTTGAATGAAGTTAACTTTGTAACCTCTGTATTCAAAATACCTTCTGATTGTATCGAAAACCACAAATGTTCTTCCATTACCAATGTGGATAAAGTTATATACAGTAGGACCACATACATACATATTAACTTCTCCTGGATTAATTGGTACAAATTCTTCTTTTTTCTTTGTTAAAGTATTATATACTCTCATTTTAGCCTCCTTATTTTTATAATATTATTTTATTTTTATTAAATTCAGCTCTAACTCTTTCAACAACTTCATCAATTTTAACTACTTCTAATTCACCATCTCTTAATTTAAATTCAACTTCTCCATCTACTATCTTCTTTCCAACAGTAACTCTCATTGGAATCCCCATAAGTTCTGAATCCTTAAATTTAACTCCAGCTCTCTCATTTCTATCATCTAATAAAGCGTCAACTCCAATTGCCTTTAAACTATTATATAAATTTAATGCAATTTTTGATTGCTCTTCATCTTTAATATTAACAGGAATTACTGATATATGATATGGTGCTACTGATAATGGCCAAATAATTCCGTTATCATCATGATGTTGCTCAATAATTGATGCAACTGTTCTTGTAACACCTATTCCGTAACACCCCATTATAAATGGTTGCTCTTTCCCATTTTCATCAATAAACTTAGCATTCATAGCTTCTGAATATTTTGTTCCTAACTTAAATATGTGTCCTACCTCTGTACCCTTAGCAATTGTTACTTCTGCTCCACATGTTGGACATTTCTCTCCTGAAGTTATATTTCTGAAATCTCCTTCAACTCCATTGAAATCTCTTCCATAATTAACATTCTCTAAATGGAACCCTGTTTCATTAGCTCCAACAACAAAGTTAAACATATTAGCTACTTCTTTATCAACTAATAATGTTTCAACCTTTATTCCAATTGGCCCTGCAAACCCAACAACAGCTCCAGTAGCTTCTTTTACTTGTTCTGGTGATGCCATATCTAAGTTAATAACTCCACCTAAAGCATTAGATACTTTAATTTCATTAACTTCTCGATCGCCTCTAACCATAACAGCTACAATTTTACCATCAGCATTAAATATTAGAGTTTTAACAAATTTCTTTTCATCTACATTAAAGAACTTAACTAATTCATCAATAGTTCTTGCATTTGGTGTTTCTACCTTATTAATTTCTTTTAATTCTTCTTTGTCTGCAATATCTGATGTAGAAGGTGCTTTTTCTATATTAGCAGCATAATCACACTTGCTACAGAAAACTATATCATCTTCTCCAACTTCTGATTTGACCATAAACTCAGCAGAATTTGATCCTCCAATTGCTCCTGAATCAGCTTCAACACACTTTGCATCTAATCCACATCTATTAAATATTTTAACATATGCATCATGCATTTTGTCGTAAGCTAAATCAAGTCCTTCTTGATTCTTATCAAAGCTATAAGCATCTTTCATTATAAATTCTCTTGATCTCATAACCCCAAATCTTGGTCTTCTTTCATCTCTATACTTAGTTTGTATTTGATATAGATTAACTGGAAGTTGTTTATATGACTTTATTTCATTTCTTACTATATCAGTAATAACTTCCTCATGAGTTGGCCCTAAACAGAAATCTCTATCATTTCTATCTTTAACTCTAACCATTTCGGCTCCATAAACATCCCATCTACCAGATTCTTGCCATAATTCAGCTGGTATAAATGCTGATGCTAAAAATTCTTGAGCTCCCGCCTCATTCATTTCTTCTCTTACTATTTCTTCAACATTCTTTAATACTTTTACTCCTAAAGGCATATGATTATAAATCCCTGATGCCATCTTTCTTATTAATCCTGCTCTTAACATTAACTTATGACTATCTATCTCTGCTTCTGCTGGCACTTCTCTTAAAGTTGCCACTAACATATTTGACATTTTCATAGTTTAATCCTCCTAAAATACTTTTAATAAATTTAAAAAAGAATAAAAAAAATCCACCCTAATATTAATTAGGGCGAATTGTTATCGCGGTACCACCTAAATTTGTTCTCTTAATAATGATAACGGTATTAAACCGATAGGTTTTCCTATAACTAAGAAGTAGGTTCAAAATCTATTGAAAATCTCCCAGCCTAGGATTCTCTCTCTGTAAGACGATTTCTACTATTCTTCTATCTTTGCATTAAGCAATTATATAATTTTGTGTATCTAATTATATATCTTTAGTAAAAACCTGTCAATAAACCTTACTGTTTTCTAGCTAAATATTCTGCTAAAATTAAATCTTCTGGTGTTGTAACCTTTATATTAGTATAATCTCCATCATATAAATATACCTTAACACCTAATTTTTCTACCGCCATAGTATCATCAGTTACTATGACTTTCTCCTCTTTTACTTTAAAATGAGCTTTTTTTATCAAATCAAATTCAAATATCTGAGGAGTTTGAACTGCAAATAATTCTTCTCGTTTTAACGTTAAACTTGAATAACCATCCTCATCTCTAACTTTTATAGTATCCTTAGGCATTACTCCTGGAGCAACTGCTTTATACTCTTTTACAAGCTTTATTCCGTCTTCTAATATTTTGTCCGTGACAAAAGGCCTAGCACCATCATGTATTAGAATATATTCACTTCCTTCTGCTGCCAGTATTCCATTATATACAGAATCTTGTCTCTCATTACCTCCAAAAACAACTTTATCAACCTTCAATGAATACTTCTCTAAAATAGCTTCTCTACAATATTCTTCTTCATCTTTTGGTATTACTAAAATAATTTTATCAACCATTTTATTCATTATAAACTTTTTTAGTGTATAGTATAGAATAGGTTTTCCGTTCAATTCTATATATTGCTTAGACACTTCTGATTCCATTCTCTTCCCTTTGCCACCTGACAATATAATAGCTGTTATCATATTACTCTCCTTAGTTTACCTCTTTAGGTTTTGCAAATATCATTCTTCCTGCTGCTGTTTGTAAAACTGATGTAACAATTACAATTATTGTTTGGTTCATATGTTTCCTTCCACCTTCTACAACTATCATTGTCCCATCATCTAAGTATGCAACCCCTTGAGTCACATCCTTCCCTTCCTTTACAACATCAACTGTCATTTCTTCACCAGGTAAAACTACTGGTTTTATTGCATTTGACAGTTCATTTATGTTTAGTACAGGAACACCTTGAACTTCCGCAACTTTATTTAAGTTATAATCATTTGTTACGACCTTACCTTCCAAAGTTTGTGCTAATTTTAATAATTTAGCATCTACTTCTGCTATTTTAGGAAAATCTCCTTCCCAAATTTGAGTTTCTATGGCTAATTCCTTTTGTATTTTATTTAATATATCAAGTCCTCTTCTTCCTCTGTTTCTTTTTAATGAATCAGCTGAATCTGAAATATGTCTTAACTCATCTAATACAAAACTTGGAATAACTAATGGTCCTTCCACGAAACCTGTTTCACAAATATCAAATATTCTTCCATCAATTATTACAGATGTATCTAATACTTTTGGTATTACTTTTGTACTTATTGACCCTTTTGACTTCTTTTCTTTTATTGGGGTATTCTTTTTAAAGCTCATTAGAATATGCGTTATATCATCTTTTTTCTTAGCTAAAATATCCATACCAATTATTGCTGATATAACATTTATTGATATAAATATTATAGGTCCAAATATAGAGTGAAAATCATTTATTGGTTTTGCAATTATAGATGTTATAATAAGTGCTATTATAGCTCCTATAGCACCATATACTATTTCGGGCACTGTAACCTTTTGCATTGTTTTTTCAATGTATTCTAGTAAACTTTTAATTCCTGAATAAATAATAGGAGAAACTAAATAAAAAATAATTCCAAATAACAAACTAATAAAAACTAGAAATACTACCTTCCCAACTGTTGTAGACAGATATCCTAACTCCTTAATCACATCAACTTTTAATACACTATCTCCAACAACATACCCTACTATCAATCCTACTATTGTTAATAATCCTCTTAATAATTTTTTAAACATATATTCACCTCCTTTTTAATTATTGACAGAATTTAAAATAAAAATTCTCTATATTATAATTTATATAGATAAACTTTCAAATTAATGGTAGACCATTTGCATTTCGCAATAATTATATAACTTTTTGTTCTCTATATATTACCTCATTATATCACAATTGCTTATTATACTTAATATATTATTGAAAAATTTAGAATAATTTTATATTTATTACCCCCTATGAATTTTAAACTAACTATTCTATTATTACTCATATAAGCTAAATGAGTACTTTATTTACTCCTTATTGGATAATAAATTGGCTTATTGAAAATATATTATTTTAATTTAAGTCGAACTTATATTGACAAACAAGGGCCATTGTAACTATAATTAAACTAATGTAATACCCTAATTTTTCCAAGGAGTTGAGACAGATGAAAGATATTATTTTTGACGATTTCCAAAACTCTGTAAACGATTCGTTATTGAGACACAAAAGCATTCTAGATATACTAACTAAGTATTCCGAGTCAAGTGCTAGGGTAAATAGATCTATTGCCAAATCAGTTACAAATTGTGGTTGTTTGAAAATAAATGCAACTAAACAACATATGCCATCTGATAATTCATTAGATGAGGTTTCTTTGAATTTACAAACACATATCGATGGTGAGCTATGCGATAGCTGTCGTGAAATAATTGAGAGAGAAATGGGGAATAATCTTTTTTATTTAACATCTCTTTGCAATGATCTTGATATAAACTTATATGATGTACTAATTAAAGAACACGATAAAATAAAAACGTTAGGTAAATTTACATTTAGATAAAAAAACTCGACTATACAGTCGAGTTTTTTTATAATTCCTTTTTTAATGAAACTTGTTCATTTATTCTTCTTAAACCATGTTTTATTGCTCTTGCTCTTGCTTCCCCAATTCCCTCAACCTTATCAAGTTCATCTATATCAGCCTCTAAAATTCTATTAAAATCTTTAAAGTGCTTAGTAAGATTTTCTATTACATTAGAAGGTATTCTCGGAATCTTACTTAAAATTCTATATCCTTTAGGTGATATTAATGTATCAATTAATGATACTCCTGTTATTCCTAATTGCCTTGCTATTGCTTCTAAGTCTAATAATTCTTCTGAAGATAATTCTTGAATATTCTTGTAAACATCATTTATAACTAATGGCTCTCTACAGTAATCTCTTATCAATAACATTCCATCTTTTTCTATGTTTCTAACAAGTTCATTTAATTGCATCGATATCAATCTACCTTCATTTCCAAGTTCTAATATATAAATATTAATCTCTTCAACAATTCTCATGACCATTTCAGTTCTTTGAATAGCTGTAACTACATCAAATAAAGTTGTTAAATCCTGAAACTCTAAAATGTTTAAATTGTTTATTACTCTTTCTAAAACAGCAACATATTTTTCAAGTGTTTGTATTGCTTGGTTTGCTCTACCTAATATTACAGAGCTTTCTCTTAAAACATATTTCATTTCACCTTTGTATACTGTGATTATGTTTCTTCTTTGAGAAATTGCAATAGTAATATTATTTGTTTGCTTTGCAACTCTATCTGCTGTCCTATGCCTTGTTCCTGTTTCATAGGTATTAATTGATGAATCTGGAACTAGTTGAGCATTTGCACACACTATTTTTTTCAAGTCTCCTGTTATAACAATAGCCCCATCCATTTTTGCTAATTCATAGACATACGCTGGACTATATTCAGAGTTTATCTTAAATCCACCATCAACTATCTTCATTACCTCTTCATTATCACCTAGAACAATCAAACCACCTGTTTTAGCTCTTAAAATATTTTCTAATCCTTCTCTTAACGGCGTACCTGGACACATATTTATTAATACATTCCTTATCTCCATATCCTTTTCTTTTCTCATTATTATCACCTATTCTTTAAAAAATCTTCCCTATAGCCTCTCTCATATTACTAACTCCAATTATATTAATTTTATTGTTAGCTACTTTATCTCTATTTCTAATTGGCATAATTACATTTTCAAATCCCATTTTTTGGGCCTCATTAACTAACCTATCTGCAGACATAACTGGTCTTACTTCTCCTGTTAGTCCAACTTCTCCTATTACCATAACTTTAGGAACTGTTATGCCCTTACCTTTTGTACTAGATAGTAATGCCAATGCTAATCCTAAATCTGCTGTAGTTCCTTCTAAGTTTAATCCTCCAACAACGTTAACATAAACATCTTGATTCCAAAAAGGTATCCTTAACTTTTTTTCTAAAACTGCTAAAATTAAATTTAGCCTTGAATTTTCAATTCCTACTGCAGTTCTCCTAGGCATTGGTGATTTTGTTTCTGTCACTAAAGCCTGTATTTCCACCAAAATCGGCCTAGTTCCTTCCATTATACCAATAACAATAGAACCCTCTTGATTAAAGTTAGTATCCTCTAAGAACATTCCTGAAGGATCATAAACTTCTTCTAATCCTTCCTCTCTCATCTCAAAAACTCCTATTTCACTAGTTGTTCCAAATCTATTCTTCCTTGTTCTTAATATTCTAAATTCCTCTGATCTTTCTCCTTCAAAATATAAAACAGTATCTACCATATGTTCTAATACTCTAGGGCCTGCAAGCTCACCTTGTTTTGTAACATGCGCTACTATAAATAACGGTATCCCTTTACTTTTACCTATTCTCATCATCTGATTAGAACACTCTCTAACTTGGGATACACTCCCTGGTGCTGAGGTAACACCTTCCTTATATACTGTTTGTATAGAATCTATTATAACAAAAATTGGATTTAATTCATCTATATAAACCTCTATTTTATCAAGATTAGTTTCGGATATTATAAATAAATCTTTAGCATCTACACCTAATCTATCTCCTCTTATTTTTATCTGTTCTTCTGACTCTTCGCCAGAAACATACAGTACTTTTCCATTCTTCTTTGAAATATTATTAGCCGTTTGAAGTAATAATGTTGACTTTCCTATTCCAGGGTCTCCAGATATAAGTGTTAAGGAACCTTTTACTAGCCCACCACCTAATACTCTATTTAATTCCTTTAGCCCTGTATCATATCTTTCTTTATCTCCTGATTTTATCTCACTTATACTTTTAGGCATATTATCAATTGTAATACTTTTACTGATTTTAGATTTAGCAACTGTAGAAGTATCTCTAACCTCTTCTACAAAAGTATTCCATGCATTACATCCTGGACATTTACCTAACCATTTTGGTGATTCATAAGCACATTGCTGACAAATATATAATGATTTTATTTTAGCCATTTTATTCCCTCTTTTTCCAAACGCATATTATTTACTATATATCTTTATAATACCACAACTTTACTATATATAAGTACTTTTTTACAAAAAAGGCCCACTCAATTTAATGAGTGAACCTTTATATATACTTCTATAATAACTTAGCAGCCGCTTCATCAACTATAAGAGTAACATCTCTATGCATTTGTAACATAGTTGCTGGATTTGCAGTAGTAATTTGACCACTTACAACACCTTGAATTGCTTCAGCTTTCCCTTCTCCACTAGCTAATAAAAGAATTTTTTTAGCTTTCATTATTTGTCCTAATCCCATTGTTATAGCAGTCTTTGGAACTTCATCAGCTGATTCAAAGTATCTTGCATTTGCTTGAATTGTACTTTCTGTTAATCCTGTTAAATGAGTTCCTGCTACTAAGCAATTATCTGGCTCATTGAATGCAACGTGCCCGTTGTTTCCTATACCTAATAATTGAATATCTATACCACCTAATTCATCAATCTTAGCATCATATGCTCTACCTTCTTCAGCTATATCAGCAGCTAATCCGTTTGGTACGAAAGTTCTTTCCTTGTTTATATTAACATGATTGAATAACTTGTTATTCATAAAGTATCTATAGCTTTGCTCATGCTCTCCTGATAATCCAACATATTCATCTAAATTAACACTTGTAATGTTAGAAAAATCTATCTTACCATCTTTATTCATTTTTATTAATTCATTATATAATCCTTCTGGAGTTCCACCTGTTGCTAATCCTAATACTGCATTTGGCTTTGTTATTACAACATTTGCCATAACCTCAGCTGCTGCTTTACTCATTTCATCGTAATTTTTTACTACTATTACTTTCATCTTAATTTCCCCTCTCTTTTTGAAATATTAACTTCTAATATATATTTATCTGATCTATAAGTTGCTTCCTCATAGAAAACTACTTTATCATCAGAATTTTTTGATTTATTTATAGTTTTTATTAATGGTATATCTTTATTAACTTTAAAGATTTCCATATGACTTCTATCCATTAAAATAGCTTGTATAGAAGATTCCACATAATTTATAGTTATATTATTTTTTTCTAATATTTTATAGATAGATCCTTTTAATACATCTTCGTTTAACTCACCAGTAAAACGCTTTGGCACATGAACTATTTCATTAGCAATACATTCTTCATCTACAAATCTTAATCTATTAATTTTATAGATTTTTTCTTCAACAAATATCCCTAGAAGTTCTTCTGGAGTAATGATTTCTTCTAAAGAAATAACCTTGGTTTCAAGCTTTCTTCCTGATCTATTTATTATTTCTGTAAAACTCATTAAATCTTCTTGTTTTACTTTAGGATCACATACAAATGTTCCCTTACCTTTTTCTCTGTATAACATTCCATCTGAAACTAATTCACCTATAGCCTGTCTAACAGTCATCCTAGAAACTCCATAATGTTCTGAAAGCTCTCTTTCACTACTTATGCAATCTCCTACTTTATATATTCCATTTTTTATTTGATCCCTAATTTTTTCTTTTAATTGATAATACACAGGTATAGCACTATTTTTATTAATCATAGAACTCCCTCCTACTATAATTATATTATAGCAACCTATAGTTGTCTAGACCACTATATATGTTTTCACTGCATAATTTTCATTTTTTTTTCAAATAATAATCTTGAGGTGATAAATATGTATAATTTAACTGATTACACTGATAATATTGAACCATCAAATACTTTAAAAGATTTTTCACAAAAAAATATTAGTGAAAATTTTTCTGACCTATGTGATTCAGGTGTAGAAAACTTAGTTTTAAATTCTAATTTATGTGACAAAACTAACATAAAGTAGAAACTATTTATTAGTATAAATCATATATTATTTATATATTTACTCTTGTATTTAACATAAACAAGTAGTAAAATATTAATTAATAATAATTATTAATAAATAGGGAGAGTAATAATATGATAAAAGTATACACAACTAACGCTTGCCCTTGGTGCGTAAAAGCAAAGTCTTATTTAAAATCAAAGGGATTTTCATACGAAGAATTAAATGTCCAAGAAGATATGTTAGCTAGACAGGAAATGGTAGGTAAATCAAAACAAATGGGAGTACCTGTTCTTGATATAAATGGTACAGTTATTATAGGTTTTGATAAAGGTGCTATTGATAGTGCTTTAGCTAAATAATTAAAATAAAGCATTAAAAGGATAACTTTTCAGTTATCCTTTATTTTTTAATTTGAAAGATTTATTACAGTAGCCTTTGGTCTACTCATAGCCTCAATAGAATATCTAATACCTTGAGTTCCTATCCCAGAAGCCTTCACTCCTAAAAATGGGAAGTGATCTGGTCCTCTTTCAGTTTTATTATTTACTTGAACTGTTCCTACTTCCAATCTATCCGCAATATAAAATGCCTCGTCTATATTTTTAGTAAATACTGATGATTGTAACCCATACTCAGAATTATTAGCTATTTCTATAGCTTCATCCTTATTACCTACTCTTATTATTGGAAGTACTGGTCCGAATGGTTCTTCCCATGCCAATCTCATATCTGTTGTTACATTATCAATTAATGTTGGATATATTAAGTTTCCTTTTCTATTTCCTCCAACTAATATTTTAGCACCTTTATTAGTTGCATCATTTATTAGCCCTTCTACAAAATCAGCTGATTTAGTATCAATTAATGGCACAATATCTACATCACCCTCTAACGGATTTCCAACTCTAAGTGCCTCTGTTTTTTCTTTTATTTTTTCAACTAATTTATCAGCTATCCCATCTACTACAAGGATCCTTTTAACAGCTGTACATCTTTGCCCTGAATAAGAATATGCCCCAGCTACAATATTATTTGCAGTTAACTCTAAATCTGCATCCTCTAATACTATTGCTGCATCCTTTCCTCCTAGTTCCATTAATAATGGAACCATTTCTGTTATTCTTGAAATTCTTCTCCCAACCTCTGTACTTCCTGTAAAGTTAATAAAATCTACTTTTTTATGAGTAACTATATAATCTCCTATCTCACTACCTCTTCCAGTAACAGTGTTTAAAACACCTGCTGGCAATCCTGCTTCTTGGAAAACTCTAGCTAAATATAATGCCGAAATACTCCCTTGAGTTGCAGGTTTTAAAACAACACTATTTCCAGCCATAATAGCTGGTGCTATCTTTGATGCTGATAAATTTACTGGATAATTAAAAGGAGATATTGCTAATACAACACCTAAGGGTTCTCTTACTACAACTGATATTTTATTCTTTTTAAACCCAGGGAAGCTTTCTCCTGGTAAACTTTCTCCTGATATATTCTTAGCTGTATCTGCTGTAAACCTTATATAATCTGCTGTTCTTAGCACTTCTGATTCAGCACTTTTCCTATCCTTAGCAACTTCTCTCATCATTATATATACAAAATCTTCAACTCGTTTCTCTAATATATCTGCTGCTTTATGCATTATTTCTGCCCTTTTATTTATAGGAGTAGTTTTCCACTTTTTCTGAGCTTCTTTTGCATTTACTATTGCCATGTCAACTTCTTCTTTTTTCATAGCACCAATGCTACCAACTATTTCCCCATTAATTGGTGATAAAATATTTATCAATCTACTCTCATCAGTATTAACCCATTTTCCTCCAACATAATTACTAAAAATCTTTTTATTACTGCTTATATTACTAAACATATTGCCCCCTCCTTATTTAACTATTATTTATTTAATTCAATATCTATAGCCTTCTTATCAAAACCAACAATTACCTTGCCATTAATATCTATTACTGGTACAGTTCTTTGCCCTGATACTTTAAATACTTCTTCTCTATCCTCATGCTTATCTGCAACATTAATTTCATTAAACTCTATTCCTTGTTGAGATAAATATTTTTTAACCTTTACACATCCTGGACACCATGAAGTTGAATATATTTTAATCATTTTAATCTTCCTCTCTAACTATAAAATTTATTATTTTTTTGTTATATATTTTTCAGCCTCTAAAGCTGCAATTGTTCCATCTGCTACAGCTGTAGTTATTTGTCTATAAACTTTTTCTCTCACATCTCCGGCTGCATAAATTCCTTCAACATTAGTTCTCATTAACTCATCAGTAACTATATACCCTTGCTTAGATAAAGTTAATATTTCTTTAAATTGATCAGTTTTAGGTATTGTTCCAATGTATCCAAAAATAGCATCTAATTCTATATTTCTTTCTTCTCCATTAAGTGTATTTTTGATGACTGCTCCTTCTACAAACATATCACCATATACATCAACTAAATCTTCATTGTATAATATTTCAATTTTAGAATTTTCCATAACCTCTTCTAGCATAGTTTTCTCACCATTAAAGTAATCATACCTTCTTATCATAATTACCTTCTTTGCAAAACGGCTTAAAAATACCGCTTCCTCTAATGCTGAATTTCCTCCACCAATAACAGCAACTACTTTATCTGTATACATTGCTCCATCGCATACTGCACAATAATGGATTCCTTTTCCAGAAAACTCTTTTTCTCTTGGTATAGGTAATGGTCTAGGAGTTGCTCCAGTTGCTATTATTATTGTTTTAGTTTTATATATATAGCTTTCAGTTTCTACTATCTTTTCACCATTTACTATTCTAACATTTTCAATTATATCAAACTCATCTATATTAGCTCCTAACTCCTCTGCTTGTTGTTGCATAAGATCAGCTAACTCAGATCCTTGAATATTTTTATATCCAGGATAATTTTCTATAGAATAACTAGTCCTTACTTGCCCACCTAAAATCTTATCTTCTAATAATATAGATTCAACATTTGCTCTAGCAGAGTAAATAGCTGAAGTTAATCCTGCAGGACCACCTCCAATGATTACCAAATCAATACTCTTAATCTCCTTATTCATATCTATCCCTCCCTACCCCTTAGGGGTATTATTGATTTTATTATATCACTTGTTTTATAAAATACAATACCTTTTAACAAATAATTATTATTATCTATTTAAAGGAGTAAGATTCTAATTATATAATTAATACCTTACTCCTTTTTTATCTAAACTTTATCAATATGTTCCTCTTGTATATTTTTAAAAGCTAATCCATCCTCACTTGATGTTACCTCTATACAATTACCTATAGATATATTACCTTTCAAAATTTCCTCACTTAATTTATCCTCAACTTCTTTTGTAATAACTCTCCTTAAAGGCCTTGCTCCGTAATTTAGGTCTTCACCCATTTTTACTAAGTATTGCTTACTACTCTCATCAAAGAATAAATGTATATCATTTTTTCTTAGTCTATCATTTATTGACTTAAGCATCAATTCAACTATAGATATCATATCCTTATTTCTAAGCTTATGGAATACTATAATATCATCAATTCTATTAACGAATTCTGGTTTAAAAGTCTTTTTTAACTCATCAAGTATATTTTCTTTCATTTTATCATACTCATCATAAGATTTAGCTTCTGCTGCAAAACCTACACTTTTTTGCTTTTTTATAGTATGTGCTCCCACATTTGATGTCATAATTATTATAGTATTTTTAAAGTCTACAACTTTACCCTTACCATCAGTTAATCTTCCATCTTCCATTATTTGAAGAAGAACATTAAATACATCAGGATGAGCTTTTTCAACCTCATCTAATAATACGACTGAATATGGTCTTCTTCTTACAGCCTCAGTTAGTTGCCCTCCATCTTCAAAGCCAACATACCCTGGTGGAGAACCAATAAGCTTAGATATTGCATGCTTCTCCATATACTCAGACATATCAACTCTTATAATATTATTTTCATCTGCAAACATTACTTCTGCCAAAGCCTTACATAATTCTGTTTTTCCAACTCCAGTTGGTCCTAAAAAAATAAATGAGCCAACTGGTCTTTTGGGATCTTTTAATCCTACTCTAGCTCTTCTAACTGCCCTTGCAACTGATTTTATAGCATCACTCTGTCCTATAACTCTTTTATGCAATATTTCTTCTAATTCTAATAATTTATCACTTTCTTTTTGGGTAAGCTTTTCTACTGGTACTTTTGTCCAACATGATACTACTTTAGCTATTTTCTCATTATCTACTATTAATGTTTTAGCAGAGTTATTCGTAACCCATCTCGACTTTACCCCATCTAACTCTTCTTTTAATTCTTTTTCTTTGTCTCTTAAATAAGCTGCTTTTTCAAAATCTTGTACTCTTATAGAGTCTTCTTTTTCTTTAATTATATCATTTATTTTTTCTTCGATTTCTTTCAAGTCTGCTGGAGCAACTAGGCTCTCTATTCTTACTTTTGCTGCAGCCTCATCAACTAAATCTATAGCCTTATCTGGCATAAACCTATCTGTAATATATCTATCTGATAATTCAACCGCAGCTTCTAAAGCTTCATCTGTTATTGTTACCTTATGATGTGCTTCATATTTATCTCTTAATCCTTTTAATATATCTAAGGTTTCATTTTTATTTGGCTCCTCCACTGTAACTGGCTGAAACCTTCTCTCTAATGCTGAATCCTTCTCTATATATTTTCTATACTCATCTATTGTAGTTGCCCCAATACATTGTATTTCTCCTCTTGCTAATGCTGGTTTTAAGATATTTGCAGCATCGATTGCACCTTCAGCTCCACCTGCACCTATTATTGTGTGTATTTCATCTATAAAAATTATTATATTTTTATTATTTCTAATTTCAGCCATAACCTTCTTTAGTCTATCTTCGAATTCACCTCTATACTTAGCTCCAGCTATCATTGCACTTAGGTCAAGGTTTATTATCCTCTTATTTTTTAACATCTCTGGAATATTACCACTTATAATTTTTTGTGCTAATCCCTCTATTACCGCAGTCTTTCCAACTCCAGGTTCTCCAATTAAACATGGATTATTCTTAATCCTTCTACACAAAATTTCTAACACCCTTTGATTTTCTAGTTCTCTTCCTATAACTGGATCTAATAAACCATCTCTTGCTAATTTAGTCAAATCTCTACCATACTGATTTATGATAGGTGTATCTTCTTCCTTATTCACTTGATCTAATACATCCTCATCTAATCTATTAAGAAAATTCATTATATCTTTTTTCAAGTTTTCTATATCAATATTACATTGAGAAATAATTGTAAATGCAACACCATCTTCCTCACTTATTAAGGCCAGTAATAAATGTTCTGGACTAACATATTTATGCTTTAATTTCTTAGCTTCAGTATAACTTTGATCAAATAATCTCTTCGTTCTTGGTGTTAATAATAACTCACCCTTTGGCATTAAAGTTTCACCATATCCCAAATAATCCTCTATTA
>JBOFVP010000041.1:0-1329 GCA_051653165.1 Clostridium sp. | reverse complement strand
CTATAGCATCAATTTTTTGATCTAATAAGAATATAGCAGAAGTAACATTTTTTGAAGAAATTAAATCTTCCTTTGAGTAATCATTATTTACATCAAAAACGTCATATTTAAAGTTTAACAACCCTCTGCCAAACAAGTTTTTGTTATGTATTATATCATTTTAAGGTATATATAATCAAATTATTAGCAGAAAGATAGGAAATTATACTAAACCTTTAGTTTGCCACATTATCTTAATTATATAATTTTTAAAATACTCTTATATTAATTTAAAAGAAGGTTTATAATTGTAATAATAGAAATTTGGGGAGGGCTACTTATGAGATTAATTAGATTAAATGAAGAATATAAAAAAGAGTGGGAGGAATTTGTTTCAGAGTTTGAAAATAATGGAGAAAAATTAATTCCTTATGCAATGAAAGGAAATGCAAAAAACTTTGAAGAGTTTTTAGTCACATCAAATAATGATTCAAAAGGAATTGGACTTGGGGAAGGAAAAGTTTCATCAGATATATATTTTCTAGTGAAAGAAGACACAAAAAAACTACTTGGAGCCATTTCAATTAGGCATACATTAAATGATTATTTATTCATGTATGGTGGGCATATTGGATATGGAGTAAGACCAAGTGAGCGTAAACGTGGATATGGAAGTGAAATGCTTAAGTTAGCCCTAGAGAAATGTAAGGAACTTGAAATAGATAGAGCCTTAGTAACTTGTTATAAGTGGAATGTTGCATCAAGTTCTACAATTAAGAGCTGTGGTGGAGTGTTAGATAACGAGGTTTTAAACGAAGGTGAGTTAATGGAAAGATATTGGATTAATGTTTAAAAAACTTGTATCTACAAACTTATTATGCAGATTAAATGTGAAGGTTTAATCTGCATTTTTTATTTGCTTTAAAACTAAGAAGGAATTGTAGAAATAATGTAGAAATATTAACATGGGAAGATTTAAATCATGAGTACGGAGGATAAATATGGGATTATTTGAAACAATAGTTGGAGGGGCAGTAGGATTCATGTTTGGGGGGCCAATTGGAGCAGCAGGAGGAGCAATGTTAGCAAATGCCTTTAGTGGAGATGAATACAAATATAAGATTACATGTCCACATTGTCATGATTCATTAGGGGTAAACTCATATGGTAGATATGACTGTTGTCATTGCCACAAAGCATTAGAGTTTTCTGAAAATGGAGTAATAAAAGACAATAAAATAGATGTGATTTGTCCACATTGTAAAAATGAACTAGTGATAGAAGAACCAGGAACATGGACTTGTTGTCACTGCAATAAAGCATTTGAATATGATAATGAAGATTCAAAAG
>JBOFVP010000040.1:0-2596 GCA_051653165.1 Clostridium sp. | reverse complement strand
AGTTTCCATTATGTTATATATATTAGGATATTCTTCAGTACAGTTTTCATCTATACATTTAATTATTTTATTAGGAGTTATAGATTTTAATTCACAGAACTCATATCCATCAATAACGCCATATCTTTTATTACTCTTTTTAGCAAACCAGAATTGCTTTTTGTTATTACTATAATATCCGTACGCCATATATTTACCCATATAAATAAGTGCGTCATTGCTTTTGGTTAAATAAGTTGCTCCTACTTTTAAATCCTTTGCTTTAATATACTCTTTGTTATGAACAACTTCATTGTATTCCTTTATTTCTTTATAATCAGAAGATGATGTAGGAATTAATACTAAATCTTTACCATCCCATCCGTAGATAAATTCACCCTCTAACCCTTTGCCTTTTATTGAATTGGTATTTTCTAAGATATATAACAGATTTTCCAATCCTATTTCAAACTCAAATCCTCTAGGATCATATACTCTTATGTAGGAATTTCTGTGATTCCAACCTGTGTTATATCCTCCTACGTTTTTATTTAATACAAATCCGTCTGTTGGAATATTCTCAAGCACTTGGTTTTCTATTTCTTTATCTCTCCAACTATTCCAAGAAGTTTCTTTTCTAAGAACTCCCTTTTCATCAAAGTAAACAACATAAGCAAGTTTCTTTGTGTATGTATCACTTCTATTTTGAAATCCTACATTTATTTGCTTTGGTATAAAAATACTGTTTTTCAAAACTACTACTCCTTTACTCTAAAAAATTTCTTAGCAATTTCTTCTGAATTTATTGATAACAACTCTTTAACTTCGTACATTAACAATACTAGCAAGAACAAACTATTGATAAGTGGTACTATAGAAAGAAATACAAAACCAATACTAGCTGATATTTCATTGTTTTTTAATTGTTTTCTTACCAGAAAGTAGCACCCTGCTAAACTTACCAAGTATGTTATTATGCTTATTTGAATATTAATTTCCATTTACTTTTCCTCCTTAATTTTTCATAATTGTTTTAAACATATAATCAATCAAGTGAATCTAAATATTCCTTAAATAGCTCTTTTTTTATAATAAATTCTACCATATTCTTATTCTCTTTTTGCAAGTTATTCGCTTCATATAATCTATTTAATAAGAACCATCTATATTCAAACTCATCAGAATTTGATTCACATTGTAACAATCTATTTTTCTCATTCTTGATTAATTCTTTTAAGTTTAATTCAATTTTGTAATTCATATCATTACTCCGCTAACATTAATCTTTTATCTAAATCTATATAAGCTTTTGCACTAAACCAATTTCTAAATTCCAAATATTCCGCAACTCCGTCCTTAATTTCTCCAAATTTAATTCCGTTAAGATCTTCTATTCTAAAGTGACATTTTGAAATTTGAATTATTCTAACTTTTGTTTTATTTATTTCCTTATTCTCATTCATAGATGTATCTCCTTTTATTTATTATTAAATATTTTATTTCCAATCAAATCTCCAAAACTTATTGGTAGTTTCAATCCAAAATCCATAATCATCTTCCGAGGTAGATAATACAACTTCATGAGTGAATGAACAGCCATCAACAAATCTGACTCTCAATGGGTTTCCAATATTTAATACATATTTCTTTATTAGCTTATTAGTGTATTGAGGGACTACCTCTTGTTTAGTATTTTTATTCATTACCTTTGATATATATAATTTGTGTTCCACATCTTCAATTACTTCACAAAGCATTTCGTGTAAGTAAATGTTAACACCTTTTTCATTTTTAACAATATAATATGTATCACCTCTTTCATATACTGTCTCTATGATTGCATATGGTTTGTTGACAATTATATTATCTATTTTCACAACTTTGTCTATAGGAATCACTTTAGCCATTGATTATACCTCCTTTTAATTTAATTGTTTTAAAATGTTCATTCTATTAATAAAAATAACACTATTTCCTATATTGCAAATCTAACCTTTGGTATTACTAGGTTTGAGTAGTAGTTTTGGGAAATAGTTAATTCATACTGCATAAAACTACAACCTATTTATTACTGGTTCTATTTCGATATTATAATCTCTTATCATATTTCCAAAGTGGCTACCCACCATTCCCACCTTGTAATTAAGTTCGCTTTCTAAAAAATCTCTTGTATCCTCTTTCAATATCATACAATCAATCAAACACATTCCAAGCATAGGAGTGCCATAATAGGCGTCTTTTGTTTCATAAGAAATGTGAAAAACATCCCAATTTTTATTATCTATATTTTCAGAACAACAATCTCCTATTGCATCCGCTCCATCAGGATAAAAGAATTTGTGATAATACTTGGAAGTCAATATATCTCCCTTGTTTTCAACATATTCAACATCTTTTCTATTTATATATTTCATATACTCACTCCTTTTTTAACATTTCAATAATTGTTACTTTTTCATTCATTTATATCACCTCATAATAATTTCATATTGCGAATTTATATAATCTACTATCTTATTCCAACTAGGTATTATATACTCCCCACGCATAAACCCCTCGTCATAATAATCTCCAACTTCGATATGTGATTTTATCTTGCATTTAGTGCATTGTACAT
>JBOFVP010000039.1:0-1058 GCA_051653165.1 Clostridium sp. | reverse complement strand
CAATCTTATAATACATTTAATAAAATTATATAAAGGAGTAAAGATGATGAAAAAATTATTGTTCTCTAAAATTGAAATATTTCTCATTATTGGATTTGCTGTATCAACCTTTGCATTTGCAATGACAATAAGTACATCATATTCTAAATTTAATAAAGTTACTGAAAAGAACAAATTTAATGATAATTATAAATATATACAAGTAGATACACAAAAGGAGGTAAAATACATAGATGGTGCAGAAGTTGTTGATGAGTTTAATCCTGTAAGATTAAGAGAAATCATTTATGAATTAAATTCAATCGGATATGAAAAAATTATTTTAGAACCTAGCATGTCAAATTTGTTAATAGGAGACATAACTTATATTAATAAAATATGGCCATGTTCACCTGGAGTGGATATAATTGAAGAAAATATTATAAAAGGAAGAAGTTTAACAGAAGAAGAGTTAATAAAAGGGGAAAAGGTAGCAGTTATTAATGAAGAGATAGGAAAATTAACAACCCAAAAAATTGATGGTGATTATATAAAAATATTTGATGATGAATATAGGGTTGTTGGTGTCTATGGAGATACAGAGTTTTTGAAGTATTCTACGATAGTTCCAATGAATTCTCTTAATTTTATAGATGGAGAAGTGGTAAAGGCTAATTTTTTAGAATATTCAAGTGGAAATGAAAATATTAAAGCCTATAATTCACAGAAGTTAAATATAAGCGTTTCAGAAATAGAACCTACACCAATCATTGGATACTTAAAAGAAAATGTATATGAATTTAAAAATTCAATGTATCAAATATTATTAGGTGTAGTAAATTTATTGCTATTTTCATATTTTTTGGCAAAGGGTATGAAGAGAAAAGTGGCAATAATGAGAGTGTTAGGTGCAAATAATCTTGTAATATTTAAGGAAGTTTTAAAAGTTTTACTTAAGATTTCATCTATAGGTTTAATTATAGGATTACCACTTGCAAGTATAGCAATAGATTATTTAAAGGAAACATTTATATACCAATATTCTGAAATGAATATTGTAATAGGGTTAATAACAACAC
>JBOFVP010000038.1:0-1076 GCA_051653165.1 Clostridium sp. | reverse complement strand
AGAACTGTGAAGAAAAGTGGAGAGTGGATATCTAAGGTTTCTAGAGAGAATGGCTTTGAAAAATAATATATAAAGTGATTCTTAATGTTAGATTGAACTATATTAAGTTTAAAGGAGCTGCGGCACTAGATTACTAGTGTGCAGCTCCTTTTGTATAAAATGAATTTATACATACATTTGGATTAAATACAAAAGACTTTTTAAATTTAATTACAAAAAAGGTATATGATAAGGTAGGTAGATTAGTTGAAAGTGTAGATGGAAATGAAACAACTAAATTGTTATATTATCCAAATGGTAATAAGAAATCATTAACTTATAATAGTGGAGTAAGAGAAGAGTATCAATATAATAAAAATAACTTTTTAACAAACTTAAAAAATATAAATGGTGCAGTAATACTTTCAGAATACAAGTATATTTATGATGCGAATAGTTTATTAGAATCTAAAGAAGATAATAAAGGAAAGACAAGCTATACCTATGATGAAATGAATAGGGTGAAAACAATTAATGAACCACAAAAATTAATATCATATACTTATGATGGTTCAGGAAATAGAAAAAGTGAAACAGTTATAGTGAATAATGAAAAACTTATTTCAGATTATACTTATGATGGAACAAGTAGATTAAAAGAAGTTGCAACAAAGCAAGGAAGTACACTGTTAGAAGCTAAAAGTTATATCTATGATAAGAATGGAAATATTAAAACAGAAACAAGAAGAGATATTAATTCAAACACCAATGAGGTATTTAACTATGAATATGATACCTTAAATAATCTAATAACAATAAAAGATGCAAATGGAAAAGTTATTGAAAATAATAAATACAATGGTGAAGGGTTAAGAGTTCAAAAAACAACAGAAGAAACTGATATTAAATATATTTATGAAGGTAATAATCCAATAATAGAAATGGATGCAAAATCATTTGTTATAGCAGGTAAAAATGAATATGTTGGAAATACAATCTTAAGTAGAAAAACTGGAGGGGTGAAATATAATTACCTATACAATGGACATGGTGATGTAGTTAACTTAATAGATAATAAGGGAACAATAAAAAATACT
>JBOFVP010000037.1:0-2904 GCA_051653165.1 Clostridium sp. | reverse complement strand
GACAATGAGTTTTGGGCAGAGTTTTTTTGCATCGAGTGTATTCATAGCAGAGTGTATTCCAAATTTACGGGCTGGGTAGCTCGCAGTTGTTACCACTCCTCCAGCAACAACGATGGGTTTGTCTTTATATTTGGGGTTGTCTCTGGTCTCTATGGACGCATAAAAGGCATCCATATCGAAGTGACATATGATTTTTTTCATGGAAGAGCCCTCCTTTTTTAAAGATGTGCTATATAAAATAAAGCTTAAAAAGAGGAGATTAATCCTCTTTTCTTTTGAGTGTTATAATGCCTGTTTTTTCATCAAATGAAATATCAAGTTCTCTTTCTTCGGATAGTTATTCTATTGACTTTTTGAGATACTGTTGTATAATTAGGTTAGTAAAGAGTTTTCGAGCAACTCATCACTAAAAGGGCAAGATTTTATTCTTGCCCTTTTTTATTAATTAGATATTAAAGTATTTATTTAGTAAAACTTAAATATTCATTTAAACTTTCAATTATACACTTAT
Organism: Clostridium sp.; assembly: GCA_051653165.1. Lineage (GTDB taxonomy): Bacteria > Bacillota > Clostridia > Clostridiales > Clostridiaceae > Clostridium. Next base: position 2,393 of record JBOFVP010000037.1, on the reverse strand, counting down.
AAAAGAAGTCATAAGCTTCCTCATAATCTCCATAGTAGCTTTTATCAAGAGCTTGATAATATTCTAATCTATCAATAGCTAAAATAGTTATAGGAGGATATCCAAGTTTTAAAAGCTCTAAATTAGTTAGTAATCTTGAAGTTCTACCATTTCCATCAATGAATGGATGGATATTAATAAATTTACAAGTAAATTCAATAATTCTGTTAATAGTAACAGGTTCAGAAGTGTACCAAGCCAATAAATCATTCATTTCTTGAGGAATTAAATGAGAACTGGTAACATCGTGAGTAGCACCTCCAATCCTAACATCGACACTTCTGTATTTTCCTGCATTAGTTCTATCAATTCCATCTAAAATAATAGTATGAATAGATTTTATATCGTACTCTGATAAGGTTTCTTTTTTTAAATCTTCAATAAAAAATAAAGCTTCAGCATGATTTTTTACTTCTAAATGTTCTCTTAAAGTCTTTTTAGCAACGGTAATTCCAGTTTCGATAATAACTCTAGTTTCCATTTCAGTAAGAGTATTTCCTTCAATAGCATTTGAATTATATGTATTTTTAATTATATAGTTTTCTTTGATTCTTTTTATTTCACCTTGATTAAGAGGTCTTCTATGATCTAATTCACTTTTTAATTCATAAATTTTCTCTAATTTATTATTCATGATAACACCTCGCTTTTAATGATTATAGTAATATTATATTATTTAATCTATATAAATACAATCTTAGAATATAAAATTGACTTTTAGAAAAGATAGAATTAAACTATGTATGAGAAATTAAAAAGGGGGGGATTATGAAAAATTTATTTATTATTGGAAATGGTTTTGATTTAGCTCATGATTTAAAAACAAGTTATTTAGATTTTAAAAAATATGTTGAAGAAAATGACCCGCAATTTTTTAAAGATTTTTATTCGTTGCATATGTATTCTTTTGAAAGAGAATATGAAAATCCTTTAATGACAGAATCGATTAATGATGAATATGAAGGATTGTGGAAAAATATCGAAAGTAATATGAAAGATGTAAATGAAGATTTAATATTTGATGCTAATTTAGAACTAGGGTTAGAGTATAATGATCCTTATTCTGAGGATTGTTTTGATACTGCATATGACTATTTACTACCGTATATAAAGGGTATTCCAGAAAAATTACTAGAAAATCTTCAAAGATGGGTTGAAACTATAGAGTTAGAGGAGATATCTAAAAAGACAAAATATATAAATAATTATTATACACAGAATATTTATCTTACTTTTAATTATACAAGAGTTTTAGAAGAAGTATACGAAATAGATTCCTCAGATATATGTCATATACATGGCGAGGTTGGAGATGAATTGGTAATAGGGCACTTAAATCAAGAAAGAAGTGTGGAATTAAGTGAAGAAAAAAATAGGGAAGAAGATTCATTTTTTGAAGGATTAGATCCTTTTGAAGAAGAATATAAAATGGCTTTAGAAGAGTTTAGTTATACAAAAAATCATTATAATTATAAAGTTGAACAATTGAAATATAAACTTTTGATAGAATATTACGATAAAACAGTTAAAGTTCCTCAAAATCATATTGGGTATAATAAATATTTTTTTAATAAGATTTCTAAAGTAAAAAATATTTATGTTGTTGGACACTCTCTAGGAGATGTTGACATACCATACTTTGAAGAAGTTTTTAAAAGAGTTGACCAAAATACAAGATGGAATATTTTTTATTATGGAGAGAATGAGAAAGAAATATTTGAAAAGAAAATGTTAGAAATAGGTATTGATAAAAAAAAATTAATAATAAAACATAGTGATTTATTTTATATTAAATAATTAAAAATATATTTTGGAGAGATTAGTACTTGAAGGGAATTAGTGTAAGTCTTTATAAAGTTACTGAAAGTAGTATTGAATTATAATTAAAAAAGAAGAAGGTGGATAATAAACCCTCTATTTTTTTTATAAAAAAATTTAACTGGTTTACCACCTAAATTATTTTCTAATGGAAAGTTATTTTTTAATTTAGAAATATTTCTCAAATAATATTGATAGGCTGAATGTTGATAATAACGAAAATATAAGTGTGTTAGAACATTATCAAAAAAGAAGCTTAGGAAATTAAAAAAATTGGTAAAAGAAGGTATAATTTAGCCATTCACTATATTCTCTAGTGAATAATACTTCTGAATCGTATAATTTTTAGTTGAACAAATGATAATAGCCCCTCATCAAATTGAAAGAGAGGGGCTTGTTGTAATATTAAAAATAATTGATTAACCTACTTTTCTAAATGGATAAATATCTTTTATATATGCATGAAAATATTTTCCATGAGAAGTAGCATTCATAAGTCCAAAGTAGATATCTTGGTTAACTCCAGAATATTGATA
>JBOFVP010000036.1:0-2845 GCA_051653165.1 Clostridium sp. | reverse complement strand
TTTAAAAAGTCTTCCATTTTTTTATAATCATAAAAAACTTGTTCCTCATTCATTTTTTCCATACTTTGTTTAAAAAATACCTGCTCTTCATAATCAAGGTTTAATAAATAGTCTAACCTATGGCCTTTCTGTAGGTAGTAAGATATCCAAAATAACTCACCATACTCCTTACTACCTCCTATTAGTTTTTTATTGTTTTATTTACCTTTTCTTGAATCTTAATTCCATCAAATACATTACTCAATTTTTGTGCTAAACTATTAACTCCATTAACCCCCAATATTTGTGTAGGTATCTCATATGGTGAAATTGATTTAAATCTACTTCTTACTTCTTTGGCTTGCATAGTTGGACAACATAAGTAAACTAGTTTTTCAGAAGCTTTAACCAATAATTTCATATCAACTTTTGAATTTTCTTTTTCTATCTTCAATCTAGTTTTATTTTCTTTTACCTCTTCAATTTCGGAAGTTCCGAAATCCACTTCATCTTCTTCGTTCTCTTCAAACGTTTTTTCTTTTGTCATATCTATAGCTTTTATCATATCGTTTAAATAATCTAACAAGACACCTTCACGAGGTCTTACAAATTCAACTAATCCAAACCCATCTACTTCAATATGTGTTATTTTTACTTTTTTACTTTCATTCTCTTCAACTTTATCTAAAAATTCTTGTAATGTTATAGGTTGTTTATTTTCCATATCCCTCTCCTTTAAAGAAAAGCTCCTACTAAATGAGGAGCCTTTTCTATTTTATTTTTCTTGTAACCACTCCATTGTTTCTGCTTGGCCACTAAGTTCTATCTCTGCAACTTTATTCTTTTCAAAATCTATTAGAACCTCTTCATCAAATGTTACTCCATCTAACTTTAATCTTTTCGTTATTTTTCCTGAAATATTCGTATTTGCTAAAATTAAAGATATATCTTCACTTTCATTAAAAGCATCTAAATTTTCTGAACCTAAAAATTTAAATGTTCCTGAGAATTCAATAGTTTCTCCAACTTTAACTCTCACCGTTCCATCACCTGTTGGAGCTGGAATCTCTTCATACTTATTTTTTCTTACAGCTTTAGATTTTGTTACTGTCACTACTTCCTCTCCATTAACCCAAAGCTTCCCTTTATTTCCATTAAAATAATCATTCTTTCTAGGATTTGCAACTTATTCTCCTCCCTACATGAATATATCGAAGAAGAAATCTTCCATAATTCCTGTTATCTTTATATTTCCTTTTAAAAATACTTTTGTTCCTACAGTCATTTTCATAGCATACGAATCATCCCAAGAGTTAACTGTCTCTTCTCCCCATTTTGAATAGTTTGCTAATCTTTGCTCTTCTATATCTACCATCGATTTATTATCAAAATTAGGATCTAATATTTTATCTTTAGCTAAAGATTTAAAGTATCCATTTATTGATGATATTAACAGCATTTGATTATCTAAAATATTTGGATATTTCCCTTTATAACTATTATTCCAAGCTTTATATATATCACAAAATATTAAATCCATTTTTTCTACTGTATTTATATGTGTCATTTCCTCTGTAACGCCCTCTCCAGTTGTTACAAGTGAATTTACCGCTCTAGCTACTCTCACTTCGCCCTCATCGTTAAATAGTACATGTTCTCCGTTTGAAATAGCTTCTTCAAGGTTTTCTGGTTCTTTTACACTTTTAAACTTCAACGGTTTAGCTATTCCTGACATCATCATAGATAAACCTGCATAGAATCCAAGTAAATACGATAATGCATATTCTCCACTTTTTATTCCTCTATCATCATTAAATTCTACTTCTTCATTAGTTTGATTAACAACATGCATAGAGTCAGCAGTAGTAACTTTATATGCCATAGCCTTATATCTTTTTTTATTATTTTTGTTCTCTCCTTTCACAAAAGTTACTAAATCATTTTGATTTTCACTAATTGATGTTTGTACTGTAATCCAAGAATTTCTTGGAATTATTCCTTTTATTTTATTTAATAAATCAGCAAGAGTTCCATCGGTCCCTAATTTAAAAACATAAAGAGCTAATGGAGCTCCCTCCAGTGCATCTTTTATAAAAAGAACATTCTCTGGATCAAACTTCTTTTGTTCATCACTTCCAAAATCACTTATTGTTGTGTATTTTTGCTTTTGGATTCCAGGTGTATCATCCTCTACTATTAAAACAGCATAACCTTTTTCTCCTCTAGCTATTGCTGAAACTCCCAATCCTTTAAACTCTATACTCAACTTTGGCAGTCCATTATTCGTTGCCATTAATCTCCTCCTTAAATTTCAAGTCTTCCATGTTCTCTTCATACTCTCTCTCATATTCTTCTGCTATAAATACATTAAATGTACAATGTAAAATCTTATCCACTTCAAATAACTTAACATTCTCAGCTTCAGTTATTAAATCATCAGCTATTTTAATACTTTTATTTCTTACGAATGCTTTTGTTAAAATATCTCTCATTTTTAATAACTCTTCTTGATTTTTCTTTTGATGCTCTGGAAAATATAAAACATCAAATTCAATCTCTATCTCTTGAAAATTATTTCCTAAATCGTTGATATCAGTATCTAGCATATCTATATAAAAACATGGCCTTTTAAATCCTTCCTCTATATCTGAGCTAATTGTATCTATATCTGGTGCATACTCTCTTAATTTTTCTACAATTGAAGCTTGAATATCAATAAACTCTGTCACTCTTCACCTACTTAAATCCATTATTTATTAAAAGATTATCTAAAAAATTTTCTGCATCACTCTCAAACTCATCCTCAAAATCTTTCTTTGCAGTTGTAAATACATGGTAACCTCTTTGAAATCCATGCTCTTTCCCT
>JBOFVP010000035.1:0-27939 GCA_051653165.1 Clostridium sp. | reverse complement strand
AGTACTCATATTCAGAGTCTTACCAAAACGTCTTGGTCTACATATCAGTGTAACTTCTGCTTTTTTTTCTAAAATCTCCTCTATAAATCCTGTTTTATCAATGTAATAGTAGTTTTCTTCTATCAGCTTTTTAAAGTCGCTGACACCGATTGGTAATTTTTTTCTCTCCATACTTTCCACCACCTTTTTTTAATATATTATACCACATTCTAAAATTCTCATCAAAAAAAGAGCTAGTTTCTCACTCCTAGCTCTTTTTCATACAATGAACTTACGAACATTGAATATTAATTATTTAGAATCTATATCCTAGATTTAAACTCATAAATGAATTATCTCTTCTTCCAAAGTTTTTACCAATCGTTCCTCCAACTGTAAGAGTATTCATTTTATAGTTAACTCCAGCTTTTAAAGATGTAGTTCCACACTCTAAATCATCTCCAACTAATCTATCCATTCCATCGAAACCTTCATAACTAAATTGAATATCCTTTTCCATATCTCCCAACTCGTAAGAGTATTGAGCAGATGTATAGATATCTAATCCACCAAATGTTCCACCTAAAAGAGCTCCAACTTTAGGAGTTACTGATGTATAACTTTCAGATTCCACGTTTGCATTAGCACTCTTAGCTTTTTCCTCACTGAAGCTATCATACTTCATATAAGCCAAATCTAAACCTAAAGATGGTTTTAAATAAATATCCTCTCCAAACTTTTTAGAGATTTCTACTGATGCATTTACACCATAAGAATCAAAATCAGATTCAGCTTTTCTAGAAAGAATATCGATATCTCTTTTATTTTCATGGAAATTATACTCTCCTCCAAGTCCAACTCTTAAATGTAATCCTGAATAGTTCATAAATCTATTTAATCCTAAATGAATTGTTTCAATTTTTCCATCGCCATTATCTGTGTAATCTACTTTATTATGACCATATCCAATTGTTCCATATGTCCCATCTCCAAAATTCATAGCTCCTACAAATCCTGTCATCTTAGATTCATATCCATCTATTCCTTTTCTCGAGTCAACATCTCTATACTCACCTATAAATGTAAAGTTATAAGTATTTCCTTCTAGATTATCTATAGCTACTAAATCTTGGCTTCTAAATGTTTCAGTAGTTTCTAACATCTGTCTCCCTAAGTTTGAATAGATTGTCGCTCTCAATGAGTTTAAACTTTTTCCAATACTTTCTATACTCGTTGTATCAATAGCTTTTATAACCTCTTTTGCATCTGAAGATAAAACTTTAAAACTTTCTTCATTTTGATATTTTCCAAATATCTCTGCAGAGTAATTTAAATAACCTGTTGTAAAATCTGATAAAACTTTATCATTTCTAGATAGAGTTGCATCTAAGTTACCCCATCTATCAGTTACTTCTTTAGCATCATAGAGTAATGAATTTGAAACTAATTTAAACTCATCACCTAAAGTTATATCCTCAGCATCTATAACATTTTGCATAGTGTACTCATCTTTAAATCCATTTTTAGTTATATTAGCTGAGACTATTATATCTCCATCAATATCAACATTTTTAGCACTGATTTTACCGTAAGACCCATCCTCGTTTGTACCAATCACATAGTTACCACCTGTAGTGCTTCCTAAAACTAAGCTACCCTCAGTATTTATAGTTCCATAGTTCTCAACAATTCCACCATTTGTTGCAAACATAGCACCTTCCGCAGTTGCAGAAACATTGATAATTCCAGTTGTAGAGTTTATAGCTACTCCACCTCCACCTGCATACATACCCCAAGCACCTTCACCATCAACATTTATAGTTCCATTGTTTACAGCAGTATAAATTCCATTATCACCTTGAACTCTTATTCCATTAGCATCAGTTCCATTTCCTTTAACACTTATAGTTCCGTTATTTATAACATCATTTCCAAAAGAGTCAATTCCTCTTGCATCATCAGAACTTTCAACTTCAATGCTTCCATTATTTATTACAATACCTTTCCCCTCTCCATAATTAAAGGCTCTAATTCCTGTGACTATTTCAGACGAATAGATATCATCCCCTGTTTTACCAACTACGATTATTTTTCCATCATTTTTTATTGTTGGAGCATTGAATGAATTCAATCCTACTTCAGAAACTATTCCAATAGAATTTTCACCATAAACTTCTATAGTCCCTTTATTTGTTATTTCAACTTTTCCACCCTCTTCTTGAGTATAAGAACTTATTCCTCTTGCATATCCACCTTCAGTTTCAACTACGATACTTCCTTCATTAATAAAGATTCCTTCATTCATCGAAACCCCAGTTGCATGTCCTGCATCGGAATATGTACTTTCACCTACACCTGAAAACACTTTAATATCTCCTTTATTCACTACTGTTTTATTTTCAGCATTTTCATAAATAGAGATTCCAATAGCAAACTCTCCTACACTTTCAACCTCAATGCTTCCATTGTTTATAAAGTCTGAATTTTCTATTGTAACTGCTTTATGTTCTGCATTTCCTGTTATAACTATGTTCCCGTTATTTTCTCCAACAGAATCCTTTAACTCCATTCCTATAACATGATAATCCCAACTAACATAATCACCATTTTCATTTGAAATTACACTAGTTAAAACTATATCTCCATTGTTTATAGCTTTTGAGTTATTTTGAGCTTTCATTCCTTGCCCATCATTTAGATGTATAATTTTCCCATTATTTTCTATAGTTGAATTATCAGCAAACATTCCCGCTATAGAAGACCACATATAGTCTTCATCCTCTATTCCATCATTAAATGTAAAATCACTAGTTTCATATTTAGCTTCTAAAATTATCTCTCCATTATTTTGAGCTATTGAGTTTTCAGTTGCCTTCATACCAATAGCTCTTCCATGAAGATATATCTTTCCATTTTCCCCATTTTCAATCTCAGCAGATTTTGCTTCCATACCAACTATCTCACTGTATGATACCCCTTTAATATTCTCACCCCAATTATAAGTTGAATCTACAGCTTCTGAACTCATCTCTATATAGCCACTATTTAAACCTTTGGCTTTTTCATCAACTTCTATTCCTACTCCATATCCAGATACTTTTATATCCTTATTGTTTATAGCTACACTGTTCTCTCCAGTGGCTTTTAATCCTGTAACTTTAGATAATCTTTCATTTTGAGTTAGATATTCATCTACTATTTTATCCCCTTCATATCTTAAAGATTCCAGCTCAATACTTCCATTATTTTGAGCTTCAGAAGCTCCTTTAGCTAACATTCCAGTTCCAAATCCTGTTATAACTCCATCATTTTGAACTATACTTCCATTTTGAGCTACCATACCTATTGTGTCAGTTTCTTCTAATCTTATCTGACCTTTATTCACTCCCAAAACTCCATTTTCAACTAACATTCCAACAGAGTTTTTACCTGAAATTTTTATATCTCCATCATTTGTTATTGTGTAAGTTGCCTTACTATTTAAAGTAGTTTTATCAACTGTTCCATATAAAGCTACTGATTCACTTCCCTCTATAGTTATACTAGCTTTACTTATAACAGTAGAGTTTGTTGCCATAACTCCAACCGCTTTACTGTTATTTTTATCTATAGCCATACTCCCTGTTAAGTTTACATTCTGTCCATTTAATGTAACTGTTTCATTCTCTTCTGGAAGAACAACTTCCTCTACAACTGGTGGCTTCTCAGGTTCTACTACCGGCGGAATAGGTGCACTTTCAGATGAACCTCCGCCACCCCCTCCACCACAAGCAGTAAGAGAAAAAGCAACCACTCCTGTTATTAAAAATTTCACCATAGACTCTGTATTTAAAGATATATGATTCTTTAAATATCTTTTCAAATCCCTCTCTTCACTCTTTATATTCTTCATTTCCCCTCCCAAACAATATAATTTATAAAAATACAATACCCTTATTATATTTTAAATTACACTTTTTTTCTATTTGAAATTTTTTTTAATTTTTTTAATTTTTCTTCAAGATTAAATATATGGACAAAAGTATTTTTTTTAAAACAAAAAAAGAGTTGAACAAATATCATTCAACTCTTTTCCCTATTATATCGAATCCAAGAACTATTGCAATTCCTCCAATCCCTAATTTTTTTATAATTACACTAAATACACTTCAATTACTTAATATTATTTCACAGTAAAGTATTAACTCGTTTTTTTCCATTTCATAAAATAAAGATAGAATTTTTTTCTCTACTAAACTCATATAATGCTCTGCTTCTAACATATATTTTATAATCTCCTTATCTCCTGAGAATCTTATTATTGATTTACAGATTAATTTTATTCGTTTATTAAGTTCATTACATGAGTTCAAATCTAGATTTAAAATATGCTCTTCTAATCTAATTAATTTATTTCTATACTTAGGATTTTGTTTAAATTCTAAATTTTCTAAGTCGAAAACTAAAGCATCTTCCAATACATAAAACGGATTTGGCATTAGCAGTAGTCCTTTAATTCTAGAATATTTTAACAGTTTCTCTTTTAAGGAGTCACATATTTCTATACAAGAATAACCTTGAGTACAACCAAAATCTTCACTAAATTCCTCTAGTCTTTCTGAGTTTCTTTTTTTCGTAATCAAATTAAAATCCTTTGAAACAATAGCAATATTGTATTTACAATGTAAAGGATTTCTATTTTCTCCTTTATATGTTACCTCTTCTATACTATGATCTAGATGTCCATCATCACTTCTTCCAGGAATTTTTAGAAGGTCATACTTATACATACAAAAATTTTCTGTTGCCTCCAGTAAACACTCTCTAAGTCTTTGGTTATTAGATTTATACGCATTCTGAGTATAATTAACAGAATAATTCAAAGGCATGATTAAAAAAAATTTACTCATATTTATACACCCTCTCAATATAATCAAGTATACTTTTAGCTTTTCTACAGAGAGAAATCGGTGTTCTTGGATTTTTGAAAATAATATTTAATTTCTCTATTTTTTCATACTCTAAGGTATTATCATTCATAATAATTTCTAAACAATTTGAAACAAATTGCTCATCTTTTTCAAATATATTTGTTTCTTCTATATAGAAAAAATCCTCATTTATTTTTTTAATATTTGTGTAATCTTTTGAATCATAAAAACATATATCTTTCTTATCTACTTCAGAATCTGTATTTAATATTTTTATAATTTTAAACTTACTTGAAGCCATCAAAACTTCTGCCGAGTGAGTTGTTATAATAAAATTCATATCTTGATACTCTTGCTCTATAAACTTCATAAGTCTAAAAGAATTTAAGTGATCTAATCCTTTTTCTATTTCATCTATAAAAATATTTTTAATACCACTCGCTTTTGCAAACTCTATTTCACTTATAATCCTTATAATTGCCTGTAATCCATCTGATATTTTGTCATGTTTTATAGATCCAATTGACAATCTGTTTTTCATTACTGATAAGCTTTCATTAAAATACTTTTCTAGTGGAAATATAAAATATTTTTTTAACATATACCCAAAAAATATAGCTCCATTTTTAGTTCCTAGGGTAGACTCAAAAGGATCATCTATAATTTCTGAGTTGCATCTTGTCTCTATATTTTTATGATGTAAAAATTTAAGTTCACTTGTTTCTTCAACTGAGTCATCTAAGATTATATTCCTATTATTAGTACCCATATACCAGCTATTCATAACATCTTGATTTACCCATATTTCTAAAAGATATGTTTTTGCTGTAGAGTTCTCCCCTACTAAAATAATATTTTTTTCATCAATAGAACTAAAAGATTTTATATCTTGAATTCTAGCCATTTCTCTCTCCTGTTATCTTCTAATTTTAATTCAAAAGTTCTAATACCTCTAACTAATTTTAAATCCCTATCCTCTAGCCAATCTAATACATGACTAATATCCGAACTAAAATATCTATGTATATTAACTTGAGATTTAAAATTTATTTTTTTTGTATAAATATTATCATTTACCTCAAAATTATCTAAGAATCTTTTAGATAATATCTTTATTGTTTTAGTTTTTGTTGACACAAATATATTTCTCCATAATAAATATAAATTCATAATTGTATCAATCCCACCAACCAACCAATTGTAGCCATTTTCTGAAATAATTATTGCATCTATAATGTAAAGTCCATTTTCTACATCTTTCTTTATTTTTTCCATTTTATTCTCATTATAAATATTAATCTTGAATTTGTTTGGAAGTAATACTCCTCCATTTTCAATATCTAAAAATAACTCCTCTAAGTTTTCTCTATTAAATTCATATCGTATTTTTTCTAAATTTACCATCATATATCTCCTTTAAAAATAATCATTATCAGGCCTTTTTATCAATAGTCTTCTAATAAACTTTATATCATTTATACCAATTTTAGTCAATTTTATTGATTTTTATTTTAAACAAAAAAAAAGAGCTAAATTAGCTCTTTTCAATTTACAACACTACTTCTTAGAATACTTTCCAGCATAGATAGAATCTAATTCTAAACCTAACTTCGTCACTCCATAAACAACCGTGGTTTTAAGAGATGTTTCACATAAAATTTTCATTCCCTTTTCAAAAGCTGCACCTATAACCTTACTCTGAGCTTTCCCTAGGGGATTAAAACAAAACGATGTCGCACCTACTAGTTTTTTACCAGTATCAATCTCAGAACTATATTTTTGAAAAGCCTTTCCACCCATTTGATAAATATCATTAATCTGCATCAAATGACAAACCTTCATATCTTTTAAATATTTTATTTTATCATTCTCTAAATACTCAATAATAGAGTTTGTTACCTCTGAATTAAGTTTTAACAACTCATAAAAAGTAAGTTCAAAAGATGGATATTTAGAATTTGGGTTATATCTTTTAGATATCTCTGTTGCAACGTCTAAAGAGATGTTTTTAAAATTATTAAAATGAGCTGTCAATCCTTCATCTTTACTTTCTAATAGTGCTCTTTTTCTAGCTTCATTTATAACTCTATTTATCTCTAAATTTATACTATCTCTATTCTCCTCATTCATCACTCTTTTTTGTAGCTGTTTTTTACTCTTAAATTTTAAATAAGATGTAACTCCCATTAAAGCTAAAGCTATGACTAATAGAGTAGACATCATTCCGGCTAAAAACATATTCATCATATCACTCCATCTATTTTTACTTTTTATAATAGCTTCTTACATCCTCTACATTTTCACACTTTGGACATTTAAAACTTTTATTTAAACTAACTTTCAGCTTAGCTCCACACTTTGGACAGATCATTCTAACAGAAACAGCTCCCTGTATATCTTTTTTTATACCGTCCTCTAATTTTTCCAGTTCCTGTCCAACTTTTTTAAAAGTTTCATCCAAGTGACTATTTAATCTTCTTTTTAGAGTTAGACGGTCATATCCCGCAGCCATCAAAGTTAAAGGAAGAAATGGTGTTGTTAAAAAATCTAAAACACCTATTATTGCATATGTTATAACTCTTGTAGTTGTAACTAAAGAATATGTTTGAACCTCTAAATTGATATTAAAGTTGTATAAGCTCAATATCTTCTTTAAATCCTCTTCTAACTTTTGTGGAATAATTTCATCTACTACTTTTTTTATCTCTTTATTATATGAATCCGTATCATATACTTTTTTATCTATATTTTCTTTAATACGCTTTTTTTGTTTTTCTAACTCCTCTTTACTTTTTTTAATCAAATAACTTGGAGCAAAATTTATAAGTCTGTCTATGTGATTTATATAGATTAATCTTTCAGCATCCGCTTTTCCAAAAGCTTCAATTTTCCCAGAGAAAGTTTCCTCTTCGACACTTCCAACTTCAATTACATCTATATTTTCATCAATTTTTCTCAACTGCTCTTTTAAAGCATTTTTCTCATCATCACTCGCTATATTAGATTTAGTAAGTACTACTATAGGAGGTTGCTTCGAATTCCAAAGCATCTCTATTATCTCTTTTTCAGCGTCCTCTAATCTTGCTCCTTTTGCTGAAAGACAGTAAAAAATAGTATCAAAATACCCTTTCAGGGGTAAATCTATCCCTTTTTTCTGTTTGTTTTCAAGACAATCAGATAACATCCGCTTCCACTCATTTTTTTTATTTGCTTCTAACCCCCAAGTATCATACAGATAATAGTCTTTCATATACTCTTTTCTAAAGATACCTTTTTCTGTTACTGGTTTTCCTGCTCCAGTTTCACAAAGCTCCTCTCCATCAAAAAGATAGTTTATAAAACTGCTTTTTCCTACTCCTGATTTTCCAATTACCAAAACTTCTTTTCTCATTTTGTCCCCCTAAAACTATGCTCTATTCTCTATTTGCTGTTTAAATACGTTTAAAAACACCTCAGTTGTTGGAGCATTTATAAATCCTAGTTTATCTGTATTGTTAATCATATCCTCTTTCATCTTAAAACATAATACTGACACTGTATATCCTAAGGTTTTTGTAAATACTCCTGCTATTGAAGCATTTATCATTCCTCCACCTATTGTTCCTATCCCTGGTATAAATTTAATTGCTTGTCCAAGAGCATACTTAGATGCCATTTTTCCACCTTGTTGCATTAAACCTTGAAGTCCTATTGTTTTAACAAGATTTGTTACACCGGCCTCTTTCTCTGATAAATCATATATACAAACGATTCTTGCTATCATCGATAGTTGACTTGCAAAAAGTAAAGGTGCATCAGAAAGAGGAATTGGTGCAAAAGCAACTCCTATATTTCCTATTACATGTTGATTTATTATTTTATCCGCTTCTTTTTCTTTTACTTTCAAACTAAATTTTTGTTCTCTAGTCAGAGATAATCTTAAATCCTCATCTGATATATTTTGAATAGTCGCATCCATAAGATTCTCTAACTCTATATATCCCCATTTTTCTGTACTTTCTGGTTTTTTATTTTCTAAATAGTTAGTAGTTACTAAGAAACTATCTACACCAGTTTCATCTTTTATTACTTTTTTCATCTCCATAACTTTTTCTGAATTTGATTTATCTCCCTGTGTTAATACAACATAGATAGAAACATTACTTCTCTTAATTTTTGTTATTATCTCTTTATCAAACTCTGTTACTCTGCTATTTGGTGCTGAGATACAATACCATACAGCACAAATCCCTTCATTTTGAACTGTAGAAAGTATGTTAGAATTGAAATGTTCTATCTTTTCATCTCCTATCTCATAACCCTCTGAATCATATATAACTATCTCTCTTCCTGGAATCTCGTATCTTTCTATTCCTCTAGATGTTGGTACTCCATGACCAACTGTGGCTATATTGTCTCCAAACACTGTATTTATAAGTGAACTTTTCCCTACTCCCGTTCCTCCAACCAGCATAATTTTAACTTTTGGAAGATCTTTTTTAGCTTTTCTAATTTCACCTTCAAACTCATTTTCATATTTAGATACATCTATGAATCCATCCTCATCTAAATTATATCTTTCCATAATTAATCCCCTCCATAAACTTTTTTCCCCTTTAATGCTTTAACCTTCTCTCTAAGTAAGATTTTACACTATTTTTTTAGACTTGAATATTTGAAATTTTTTTAAGTTTTTTTAAAATTTCTTCAAGAATAAATTTATGGACAAAGGTATTATTTTTCTATAATTCCAATCCTTTACCATTTCTTTATAGGACTATTTTTAATTTAGATTTAAACCTACCAGAAAGATAAACGCGTATCAATCTAGAAGGTTTTTTAATTCTTAAAATAAATTCCTATTGAAAAAGTAATTATTTCTTTAAATTTTTATAAAATATAATTCCTCTTATTATTAAATAAATACCTAAAAAAATTAATCTTATAACTATATTTTCCATATATATATAGTAAATCATACTATATGCTACTATCAGAAATATATCTAATAAATACGCTCTCTTTTTCAAGATACTATACTTAAACTTTATTCGCACTAACCCTTCATGGAATAAAAACATTGCTAAATATGAAACTAAAGTTGTTAAAGCTGCTCCAACTCCTCCATATTTCGGAATAAAATATAAATTTAATAAAAAATTTATTCCTGCTGCTACGGTAGTTGCAAAAGCTATATATGTTGTTTTTTTAGAATAAAATTCATAATTTACAGAAAAACTATATAAGTAATTAAAATAATATCCCCCAACTATTAATGGTAAAAATCCGATACTTGTCCAATATTTTTCTGGAGCCATTATCTTTATAACCTCAGGAGATAGCATTAAAAAACCAATGCACAAAGTTGTAAATATATATAAATAATTTTTAGAATACTTTCTTATTAAAGAATGATTCTCTTTTTTCATATTATCATAATACCATGGAATCCAAGCACTATTTAAAGCTCCCCAGATCATAGATATTATCATTCCAAAATTATAAATCAAACTATATAATCCAGTTTCATAAAAACCTTTATATTTTTCCAACATTATCCTATCAGAACTTCCTAGAACTATTCCTGATAATCCATGAAATATAATTGGAATTGTTAAAGTTAAACAAAACTTCCAGTGATTTAAGTTTATTTTTGGCATTTTTTTTCTAATTATATCTATATAAAAATAGATTCCTAAAATTATAGTTGGTATAGCACCACCAACAATTCTTCCTAAATAAGTTTTATCTTCATAAAGATACTTTATAAAAATAATAGAAAATATTACATTAAAAATTATATTCAAGAAAGATAACGACAATTTTTGTTTTGCTTTCTCTTCAAAAATATATATTGTACTTTTCAGGGTTATTATTGTATTAAAAAAACTTTGAATTAACATTATAAATATAATCTCAATTGATAAATTTAATAAAATACCTATTTTAGATTTAAATAGAAGAAATATAATTATCCAAAATATAAATATAACTGAAGAAAGTAAAAGAATATTAGAAGTATAGTCTTCAAATTCTTCATTTGAATAGTTAACCTTTGCAATTCCTATGCTTCCATGTGATTGAAAACATATAAAAATGGCTAAGATACTTAGCCATGTATTATATATTGATACTATACCAAAGCTTTCAACCGATAATAATCTTGTAAATATTGGTAGAGTAAAGAAGTTTACTCCTTGAAGAAGCAAACCTCCTATTGTGTATAATAATCCATTTTTTAAAAGTTTATTATTTTTCATTTATTACTCCATCTTTTATTAAAAATTCTGCAAACTTAAAATCTAATAATGTATCAATATCTACAGAATTTTCTTTCGACATAATATATGCAAAACTTAAATTTTCATAAAAATTTCTATTTTTTTTATAATAATCTACTTTAGATAAATAAATTGCTCCATTTATTCTATAATATTTTTTTAACTCTTGTCTATTTTTATTTAGATCTTTAATGAAACTATCCATAGATAAATTTTCATCTAATTTATTCATCCATAAAGGTGAGTGCTCAGCTTCACAAACACTAATAATTGAATTCGCATTTTTTTCTTTTAATAATTTATATGCGTTAATAATATCATTTTTATCTCTTAGAGGTGATGTAGGTTGCAATAGTATAAAATAATCATATTTTTTACCTTCATTCTCTAACTTTTCCAAAATATCTATTATTGTATCAGAGATTTTAGAATTATCTTCTGCTAATGAAATATCTCTTAAAAAGGGAACATATGCTCCAAATTCTTTTGATATCTCAGCATAGTCTATAGAATCTGTAGAAACAAAAACTGTATCACATATTCCAGTCTCTTTAGCAGCTTCTATTGTGTAGCCAATTAATGGTTTTTCATTTAAAAGCTTTATATTTTTATTTGGTAATCCTTTTGACCCACTTCTTGCTGGAATTATTGCTAATATTTTATCTCTCAATTTAAGCACCTCTACATTAAATCATAAAAACTTTTTTTCAAATCAACAGCTTTTAAGTTTAATATCTTTTCTATTATTTTGTCACTTACTTCTCCATCACCATATGGAGAGGTAGAATTTTTTACAACCTCATCAAATTCTGCTGATAAAATTCTTTCTATTCCATCTTTAATTTCAGAAGCTATCGGATTACATGAAATAGTTGATTCAGCAGTTATTCTGCCTTTTTGTCTATCTCCAATATTTAAACTTCCAACTTTTAAGCTTGGTGCCTCTAATATTCCACTCGATGAATTTCCTATTAATCCTCTAGAGTGTTTTATTAAACTTAAATACTCTTGAGATGTTAACGATGAGAATAGTTTATATTTTGTAGTATCCTGCTTACAAAATTCCTCTAGTTTAGTATTTATTACTCTTCCATTTGTATCAGAGTTTGCTTTGATAAAAACTGTATCTATATTAGAATCTTTAATAGCCTTTAATAATTCTTCAAGTTGAATCTCTACACTATTTTTTTCTAATGTTACTGGATGAAAAACTGTCATGAAAAATTGATTATTTATTTTCATTCCTATCTTTTTTTCTAATTCATCTTTTGAAATTAAATCTAACTTTTTAATATTTTCTACTCCAATAGCTCCCACATTAAAAACTCTTTCAGGATTTTCTCCCAATTGAATAACTCTTTTTCTATATTCTTCAGTTGAAGTAAAATGTAAATAACTCATCTTTGATATACAATGCCTAAAAGCCTCATCATAAGCTCCTTCTGTCTTCTCTCCACCATGAAGATGAATAACAGGAATTTTTAAAACATTTGCTGCTGTTACTATAGATAGAACTTCATACCTATCTCCTAAAACTAATAAAAAATCTGGATTTATTTTTGATAAACTATCTGCATATGAGATCATTCCTAATCCCATAGATTTAACTATTCCTACATCAGTGTCTGAGCTTAATAACATCTCTATTTTATCAATATTTTTATATCCATCAGCTTCAACTGTTTTATAGGTATTACCAAATTCTGGAGATAAATGCATTCCTGTAACAATAACTGATAACTCTATTTCTTCACTTAATTCCATTTTTTTCATTAAAGGTGCTAGTAATCCATATTCTGCCCTTGTTCCCGTTACAATACATATTTTTTTCATAGTGAAATCATCTCGTCCTCTTCATAGTTTTTATTTGCAACTTTTCCTATTATTTCATCCCATCTCATTGGTGATATACCATTTCCTGGTCTTTTTACAGTTAAGTTGTCCTCTGTATAGATTTCACCAATCTTTATTTCTCTACTTGCTACAATACTTTTTCTAGCTATATTTTTATTCTTTAATTCTGATTCAGTTACAAATTTATCCTTAGAACCTAATGCTATCTCTATATTTCTAATAGATTTTATCATATTTTCTAATTCAATTGGATTTAAACTAGCTACATGATCTGGACCAGGCATCATTTTATCTAATGTAAAATGTTTTTCAATTATTTTAGCTCCTAATGCTACTGCAGCTATTGGGACCTCTATTCCCAAAGTATGATCAGAATAACCAACTTCTACATTAAATTTATCTTTTAAAGTTAACATCGCTTTTAGATTTACATCTTTCATCGGAGTTGGATACTCTGTATTACAATGTAAAATAGAGATATCATCTATTCCTGAATTTTTAAATACTTTTAAAGCATCCGCAATCTCATTTAATTCGCACATACCTGTTGAAATTATAATTTTTTTAGCTTTTTTAGCTACTTTTCTTAAATATGGTAAATTTGTTATCTCTCCAGAAGGGATCTTCCAAATCTCCATACCTAAATTATCTAAAAAATCAATACTCTCAAAATCAAAAGGAGTTGATAAAAATAAAATTCCACAGTTGTCACAATATTTTTTTAACTCTTCAAAATTATGGAATGAAAGCTCTAATTTTTTTATCATCTCTAGCTGACTTTCAATAATACCTGTATTATTTTTTTGATATTCCGCTTTTTCTGCAAATTTAGATACTAATTTTTCAGCTTTAAAAGTCTGAAATTTTATTGCATCTGCTCCTGCATTTTTTGCTACATCTACCATTTTTTTTGCTGTTTCTAAACAACCATTATGATTAACTCCAGCCTCTACTAAAATAAATACTTTTTCCATTACCTCTCCCTTGCTGGTACTCCAAGCATTCTCTTCCAATCCCCAACATCTTTTATAACAACACTTCCAGCTCCAATTAAAACATTTTTTCCAATTTTTATTCCCTGAATTACAGTACTTCCAACTCCAATCCAAGTTTCATTTTCTACAGAAACCCCTCCTGCAATAACAACTCTAGGAGAAATATGAACATAATCTCCTATTTTGCAGTCATGCTCTACTATAGATCCTGTATTTATTATGCTGTGATTTCCTATTTCTGAAAAACTATTTATTATAGCTCCTGCCATAACAACGGTTCCTTGTCCAATACTAATTTCACTTCCTAATATTGCTGATGGATGTACTAATGTTATATAATCTAAATTTAACCTTTTAGATAATTTAACCCTTACCTCATTACTTCCTATAGCTAAAACATATTTCTTTTCTTTATAATTTTTAATTTTTTTTAAATCCTCTATTTTACCTAAAAAATTATATCCTAAAAAAACTTCTTTATTGTAATTATCATCTAAAATTCCAAAAATTTTTATATCTTCATTTAATAAAGCTTTTCTTTTCTCAATTATATCAACTATAACTTTGGCATGTCCACCTGCACCTATTATTACTATTTCCATAGCTATTTTTTTAACTCTTTCAATTTTTCTATAACTATTTTTGCATCTTCCTCTGTTAAATTTGAAGAGCATGGAATATTTAAAATTCTATCATGATACCATATAGATTTTTCCATTTTATAAGCAATTTCATTTATGTAAGGTTTTTGTTCATGAATTAGACCCCAAATAGGTCTTGTTTGAATATTTACATTTACTAATTCTTTTAATAGCTCATCCTTATTTAATCCATATTTCTCTGCATCTACAATTACAGAATAGAACCAATGATTTGCTCTTTGATTAGATTCAAACGGAAGCAGTGTTAATCCTTCTATTTTTTCAATTGCTTCTTTATATAAATTATAATTTTTAATTTTTGTATCTATAAATTTTTCTAACTGATCTATTTGATGTGTTCCAAGTGCTGCCTGTAAATTTAACATTCTATAGTTATACCCTATTTCATCATGAATAAAATAAAGTGGATCTGTTTTTGCTTGTACAGAAAGGAATCTCACTCTATCTAAAAACTCTTTATCATTAGATACAACCATTCCTCCTCCACCTGTAGTTATTATTTTATTTGCATTAAATGAGTATATCCCTGCATCTCCTATTGTTCCAGCGAATTTTCCAGCGAATTTTCCAGCAGTATAATAACTTCCTAAGGCTTCTGTTGCATCTTCTAGAACTTTTAAATTATATGTTTTAGCTATATCCATTATTCTTTCCATATTTGCTATATTTCCAAACACATGAACAACAACTAAAACTTTTATTTTAGCATTAGTAGATTTATTGTGTAAAACTCCATCTCTCATTTCACATTCATTTTTACAAAACTCTTCTATTTTTTCAGGATCCATACATAAAGTATCATCACAATCTATAAATATAGGTTTTGCTCCTAAATAAGTTATGGGATTTACAGCAGCTATAAATGTTAATGTTGGAGCTATTACTTCCTCTCCACTTTCTACTCCCATAACTCTTAATGCTGTGTGTAAACCTGCGGTTCCTGATTGAACTCCAACAGCTTCCTTTACTCCAACATATTTAGCAATCTTTGTTTCAAACTCAGTTATAAATCTTCCCCCTGTAGATACCCAACCGCTTTCTAAACACTCTTTTAAATTTTGTAAAATTGGTTCAACCACTAAATTAGGTATTGATAACGGTATATTTATCGTCTTTAACTGCTTAGAGAATTCTTTGTTTAAATCAATCTCCTCTATGTCCGGTAGATGTTCAACCTTTACTTCTAAATTTTTAACTTGTTTTTTTATGAAATTAATTTCTTCAGAAGAAATCATTGTTGAAGTTATCATTATCTCTTCTATATTCATATTTTTTACAAACTCATCAATATGATCATAATTTCCTAGAACAAGTACCCCTTCTATTATCTTTCCAAATTTTGTTTTATCTTTATCTAAAAATCCAATCACTTCGTAATCTTTATTTTCTTTCAACTCTGTTACAACTTTTCTTCCTGCACTTCCTGCGCCTATTAAAAGTAATTTTTTCAATGTAATCCTCCTTCCTTATTTTTCAAATAATTTTCTTTTATTATTTCAAACATTTCTTTTTCAAGTAGTGTTTTTTTTACTCTTGAATTTTTAAAAAATGATAATTCGTAATTATAATTAACTGGATAACTGATTATTTGACCTTTGAAATCTAAATTTACTATGTAGTCATATATAATTGTTGAAAAATAAGTTATCAAAATATCTAAGTTAGATACTTTAACCCTACTTACTATAATTATCCTATTATCTTTAAAATAATTTTTATATTCTTCTATATTTTCTTGTGGGTGTGGAAAGATATATATTTCCACGTTATTTTTTAATAAATAACTAATTTTTTCAACTAAACTTATTGTAAGTTGAGTATATCCCTTTTGTGATGCTATTCCAATCTTAAATTCAGAACTATTTTTTTTAAAAAACTCAATATTGCTTTTGAATCCAATTACATTATACTGAGTCTTTTGCTTTTCTATAATATAATCTCTAAACAATTGAAACTCACTTTCAAAAAATACATTTATTTCATCTATATTTATTTTAATAGGAATTTCTAAACTACTAACCACTCCGTGTTGATAAATCTCTAAACTAAAATTATACTTCTTTTTCATTTCACTAATCCAAGTTATTATTCTATCAAAATGTGAAGCTAATATTATTCTCTTATTTTGATTATTCTTAATAAAATTCAATATTATTAAAAACTCTGGTACATAAAATATTAATTTTTTCTGAGGTAAATATTTTACAAATATAAAAATATCTTTTAATATTAATAAACGCTCTGCAAAACTAAATTCTGAAACTATATTAGGCATTTTAAATGAAAGTAAACCTATTCCATATTCTTCTGCTTCTACTTCCTTTAGTATTTTTTTATGATGTTCTGAATAAACTAATTTTATATTATCTAATTTTCTATTTTTCGCTCTAACAAAAAATAAAAGTACTATTGGATAAATAAAAATTAATAACTTTGTCTTTAATTTATGTATTTTTATAAAAGATTCATTTTTCAATCCATTTTTAAAAATTTCATAGATAACTTTTATAATCTAACCTCTTTTCTCTATTATTTTTTCCACACAAATTTATTTATATAATCAGTATAAGATAAGATTATTCTTAATACTTTATCTGATACATTAGGCATAGAGTAGTCTGATACTTTTCTTAATGTTGTTCTCTCTTGAGTTTCTAGTACTGCTAACCCTTGCATTATTCTATCCTTTTGTAGCCCTACCATCATAACTGATGCTTCTTCCATAGCTTCTGGTCTTTCATGAGCTTCTCTGATATTTAGCGCTGGGAATCCTAAGATTGATGACTCTTCACTTATAGTTCCAGAATCACTTAATACAGCTTTTGCGTCTTTTTGAAGTTTAACATAATCATTAAATCCTAATGGTTTCATTAGATTTACTAAAGGATTAAACTGCACTCCTAACTCCTCTATTCTCTTTCTAGTTCTAGGATGAGTTGAAACTATAATTGGCATATTGTATCTCTCTGCAACAGCGTTTAAACTATCTACTAAATTCAAAAAGTTTCTATCAGAACCAACATTTTCTTCTCTATGAGCTGACACTACAAAAAACTTTCCAACTTCTAAGTTTAATCTTTCTACAACATCTGATGCCTCTATATCTTTTAATTTCATATTTATAACTTCAAACATAGGACTTCCAGTTTTTATTATTCTATCAGCTGGTAATCCCTCTCTTAAAAGGTACTCTCTAGCAATATCGCTATAAGTTAAGTTTATATCTGCTGTATGATCAACTATTTTTCTATTTGTTTCCTCTGGAACTCTTTGATCAAAACATCTATTTCCAGCTTCCATATGGAAAATAGGTATTTTCTTTTTCTTAGCTACAATAGCTGCTAAGCAAGAGTTTGTATCTCCTAATACCAAGAATGCATCAGGTGATACTTCATCTAATAGTGAATCCATTTTTATTAAAATATTTCCTATTGTTTCACTAGCTTTTCCTGTAGCTGTTTCTAGGAAATAATCTGGTTTTCTCATGTTGAAATCTTTAAAGAAAACTTCATTTAATTCATAATCATAGTTTTGCCCTGTATGAACAATTATATGATCTACTGCTTCTGACTTTTCTAATTTATCTATTACTGCCGCAAGTCTAATAATCTCTGGTCTTGTTCCTACAACAGTCATTACTTTTAATTTTTTCATCCTATATTTTTTCTCCTTTTGTCTAAATTATAAAATGCCATTCCTAATATAAATCCATTTAGCGGAAAAGCTGGTTGAATTGCTGAAAAAGAAATAATCAATAAAAATATACTTATTTCTTTATTTTTCAACCCCTTTCTAAATGATATAATTATTATAAATATATAAATAATTCCAACAGCCCCATACTCATAAATTATTCCTCCGAAGCCACTCATTATTCTTGAAGACGTTGTTGGAGATAAGGTATGAAAATAATTTTTTTCCAAGCTTTGATTACTTATATATTCTATCCACTTTATAAGTCCATTTGGAAATAAAAAATTTTCTACCGCTCCTTTAATTGAATAAAAAATATGAGATAACCTCATGTTCAAGCTATGATCTTCAAAAAAAAGTTGTTTTATATCACTTGATTTATTGTATAGTATATAGACTCTACTTTCTTTTAAAAAATTAACAATTAATAAATGCCCCCCTACGAGTAAACCTATTGAAGTGAATATTAATTTCCATGAAAAATTTTTTAACAAATAAATAAATAATCCAATTAATAAAAATAAAATCGTCATACTTGATTTACTAAAAAAAAACATTTGAATAAGTAAATTTAAAAAGTATATTTTCCTTTCTTTTTTTTCAAAAACTTCTATAACTAAAATACCTAGAAAAATACATACTATTCCATAAAATGTAGGTTCGGGAGCAAACGAAGTCACACCTCTATTTTCTGAGGTTCTCATTCCTTGAATTAAAAAATTTAAAAAATTTTTCGAATAAGTAATTTGTATAAATCCTAATATAAACCATAAATTTATTACTTTTTTTATCATCTTTATTTTTATTTTATTTTTTTTAAATAACTCATATGAAACATAACTTATTATACCTAATGACCAATAATTTAAAACACCTCTCACAGACATAATTAAATTATCCTTTTTTAAAAAGAAAACCGGTAAAAAACTCAATATCAAAATTAACAAAATCAATTTATTTATTCTATTTTTTATTCTAAAATAAATCAAAAATAAAATACTTCCTAGCATTAAAGCGGTAGGTTGAGTATCCATATTTTTAAAAACTGTAATATATGGAAAATAAACAGCTAGTAAAAACATATTTATCAATACATTCATTTTAAACCTCTACAAAATACGTATCTGGATTCTTTTGATCAAACTGCTCATTAGCCCATAGTACTAACACCATATCCTCTGTTCCTGTGTTGGTTATGTTATGTGTATATCCTGTAGGTATATCTATAACTTCTAACTTCTTATCAGAAACTGGATACTCTATTACTTCATCACTAAATATGTGACGGAATCTTATTGTGGCCTCACCTTTTATAACTAAAAACTTCTCATTTTTAGTATTATGGTAGTGATTCCCTCTTGTTACTCCAGGCTTTGATGTTGAAATTGAAAACTGTCCACTATCAACTGTTCTAATTATTTCTACAAAACTTCCTCTAGCGTCACTATGCTCTGTTAACTCATAAGAAAACTTATCTTTTGGTAAATATGATAAATATGTTCCATAAAGAGCTCTTTCAAAGCCAACTCCCACATGTGGTATTGTTAAAGTTTTTCTATTATTTTTAAAATGATTCAATAACTCTTCAACTTCCCCTAATGTTCTATGATAAGTTTTAGAAACCATGTAATTCAAAGTGTCCTCTTTTTCTACTTCATCTAAATGAGAAACTATAGCATCTATAACATCATCTATATAAACAAACTCTATCAGTGCATCTCTACTATTTACAACTAACTCTATATCATTTGCAGTGTTATAACACCAAGTTGCTATAACCGAGTTATAGTTTGGTTTACACCATTTTCCAAATACATTTTGTAGTCTATAAATATATACATTTGCATCATTCTTTTCAGCATACTCTTTTAATAAATTCTCTCCAGCTAACTTACTTTTTCCATAGTCGTTATCTTTATCAGCATGAATTGATGAAGTAATTAGTACTGGCGTATTTTTTTTATTTTTTTCTAGTAAAGAAATTAGATTCCCAACTAAATCACTATTACCTTTATAAAAATCTTCTGGATTTTCAGGTCTATTTATTCCTGCTAAATGGAAAATGAAATCAGCCTTTTGGATACTTCTTTCTAAATCTTCTATAGAGTTATCTATATCAAAAGTTAGAAGTTCAATATTTTCAGTTCTATTTAACCTTTCAATCAGATTTTTTCCAATAAATCCATTAGAGCCTGTTATTAGTATTTTTTTCATATTATTTCACTCCAAACTCTTTTAAATCATCTTGAATCTCTGGTAAATCTACTAATAAAGCTTTCATCTCTTCTACACTTAATCTATCAGTATTGTGAGAGTTATACTCATCCGCTTCTGTAATTACCTCTGCTCCATCTTCAAAGAACTTAGAATAGTTTAAATCTCTATCATCAGCAGCTATTCTAAAATAGTTACCCATATCTTCAGACCTTACTCTTTCCTCTTTTGTCATAAGAACTTCATAAAGCTTTTCTCCATGTCTAGTTCCTATAACTTTTAAATCATGCTCTGGATGTCCTACTAACTCTTTAACAGCCTTAGCTAAAACTTCTACTGTTGCTGCTGGTGATTTTTGAATAAATAAGTCTCCATTTTTTCCATGCTCAAATGCAAATAACACAAGATCAACAGCTTCATCTAAATTCATCATAAATCTTGTCATATTTGGATCTGTTAATGTCATAGGTTTGTTAGCTCTAATTTGATCTAAGAATAGAGGAATAACAGAACCTCTAGAAGCCATAACATTTCCATATCTAGTTACACAGATTGTTGTTTCGTGATCTCCAAGATTTCTTCCTTTTGCTATTGCAACTTTTTCCATAACAGCTTTTGTCATTCCCATTGCATTAATAGGGTATGCTGCTTTATCTGTACTTAAACAAATAACTTTTTTTACGCCATTAGCTATAGCTGCATTCAAAACATTTTCTGTTCCTATTACATTTGTTTGAACAGCCTGCATAGGATAAAACTCACAAGATGGGACTTGCTTTAATGCTGCTGCATGGAATACATAATCTACTCCTCTTAAAGCATCATTAATAGAGTTATAATCTCTTACATCTCCAATATAAAACTTTAATTTTGGATTGTTGTAGATTTTTCTCATATCATCTTGCTTTTTTTCATCTCTAGAGAATATTCTTATCTCTTTAATATCAGTTTTTAAAAATCCTTTTAAAACAGTATTTCCAAATGAACCTGTTCCACCTGTTATTAGCAGTGTTTTTCCATTAAACATAACTTCATCCCCTAATTTTTTATTTTATTTATTGTTTTCATTATAGTTTCGTAAGCTTTATCTACTCCAAGCTCATTTTCATAGTATTTTCTACCATTATTTCCTAATTGCTCTCTTAAATCTTTATCATTAACTAACTTTAACAATTGTTTATATAGTTCTTCACTGTTTCCAGCTTCTGCAAATAATCCACCTTTTACTTCATTTTGTAAAAAATTACCATAATCTCTACTTGCACAACTGTCTAAAGAAGCTAAAATTGGAAGTTTTAATTTAAAGTAATCAGTAGTTTTTGATGGAAAATTCGGTACTGTAAATCTTTCATCTAAACTAACTATTCCCAAATCTGCTGATGCTGTTACTAACTCATAATCCTCTCTTGGGATATAATCTAAAAATTTTACATTCATTATATTTTCTATTTTGACTTTATTCTCTAAAGAAGCTCTTTCTGTTCCTTTTCCTACAAACAGAAACTTTATATTAGAATTTTCTAAAGACTTTTTAGCTAACTCTAATATATTCTCTAATCTCTGTGGTTTTCCCATATTTCCACCAAAAATACATATAAAATCATTTTCAGTGTATCCATATTTTTCTCTTATCTCTTTTTTATCAAATATAAAAATCTCTTTAATTTGAGCCCAATTTTTTAAAATAAAATATTTATCTAAATTAAATTTTGAATCTCTAGTTTTCATATACTCTAAATTTCCTTTTGACATACACCCGATATAATCAAAAGCATCATACATTTTTTGTTCTCCTATTTCAAAAAACTTTAATAAAATTTTATTGTTTAGTAGACCTATGTCCTTCGCATTTTGTGGAAATATATCCCACAAATGTAAACATGATTTACAATTAAAATAGTTTTTTAAATTATTTACTAATTTAGCGTTTGATATAAAAGGCGTATGCGTATATATCAAATCAAACTTTTCATCCCTGAAATATTTTTTAATAGCTGCCTCTAAATCTCTTGGCATAGTTAAAGCTGTTATTCCTTTTTCTATCTTTCCAACAGAATCAAAATAGTTTCCTGTTTTTACTCTTAAAACTGGATAACCATTTTCTACTTTTAATTCTGTTTCTCTATTATATTTTTTCTCTAATAAAGTTACAACCTTTACATTATGTCCTTGTTTATGAAACTCATCACTTATATCCTTGGTTAACGTTGAATCCATAGGATTTTCAGAATGCCTTAAATATAAAAATAATATATTCATTACTTCCCACCAAACTTTTGTATCATAATCTTTATCGCATTATCCATACTATCCTGTGATTTATACCCTATCTTACTATAATTATCCTCTTGCCTAAAAGCTAGAGTTCCAAATAGACGTACCATTATATCGGGTTTTACTTTACATAGAATTTTGAATACAAACTTTGGTAATTCTATGTTTATTCTATTTTTTCCTAATCCCTTTTGGATAGAAGTAGCTATCTCTTTAATAGATACTGGATTACCCTCTGTTCCTAGGTATATTCCATCTACTGATTTTTGAATTATTAAGTGAGTCATATACAGTAAATTTTCTACACTAATAACACTTCTTCTATTTTTATCATATCCCAAAGGTATAATCGGTAACTTATCTATAAGTTTTATTAAACTCAGCATATTACCTTTTACTCCCTCTCCATAAACCATAGGAGGTCTTATTGTTGCAATTTTAAAGCTTTCATCTTCTAAAGCTCTTAGCAATTTTTCCGCTTCATACTTACTAGCTCCATACGGATCGTCTGGATTGCAAGGAGAGTTCTCTGTCAATACAAAATCATGGTTATTTAAATCTCCATCAAATCCATAAACCTTTACCGTAGAGTAAAATACAAAATGTTTAACCCCTGCTTCTTTAGCCTTAACTGCTAATCTTCTAGTCAATTCAGTATTGATTTCAAAATACTTCTCTTCTGGCGCTCCCTTCATCTGGTGAACTAAGGCCGCTAAGTGAAGTATTGTATCCACTCCAGTAAAATCTAGCTCTTCTGGTGACTTTTCTATTAAGCAGACAGGTATTATATTGTATTCACGCTCATATTTTTTTATAAAGTTACTGCCTATAAATCCGCTGGCTCCTGTTATTAGCAGAGTTTTCTTCATTAATACTCAACTCCTATCTTAGACACCATATCTTCTCTTTTAGCTAACAGTTCTTTATCTTTTACAACATCCTCATTCTTAACTTTGTTCACTATCTTTAATAGCGTTGCTATTATAAGCCAGATATCATAAAAGAAGCTTTGATGTTTTATATAATAAAGATTTAACTCTATTTTATACGGCATTATCTCATCTATATAGAACTTCTCAGGGTCCTGCACTTGATTCATTAAGTACTCCTCATCTGAAAACACTATACTTGCTGGAGATGATATTCCACTACGAAGGGCGAATATCCCTTTTTGTCTCTCATCATAATATTTCAAACGTCTTGGTAGCTCTGGTCTTGGACCTATAAAGCTCATATCCCCTTTTAAAATATTCCAGAATTGTGGTAACTCATCTATCTTAGTTTTTCTCATAAACTTTCCGATAGGTGTTATCTCACTTGAGCTTCCTTTTATCTGAACTGTATTTTTCTCTCTCACTTCATTGCTCGTCATACTACGGAACTTATAGATTGAAAACTCTTTCATCCCTTTTGTCAGACGTTTTTGAGAGAAAAGAATCGGTCCAGGTGATGTCATTTTAACTATTATTCCAACTACTATCATCAGTGGTAAAAAAACTATTAAACCTACTAATGATGCAACTATATCAAATAACCTTTTCATCTTATATTCCTTTCTACTTTTTATCTACAGGTGCCTCTTTATAAGTAATCACGAACTCCTTCATAAGAGTTTTAAGATTCTCTTTTTCTGGAGCCTTAATAGCTGCTGCTAATTTTTCTAGATGATACTCTAACTGAATATCCATAGGGTCAATTTTAGTTATAAAGATTTTGTTGTTCTCTGTTTTTAACGCTGCACTTACATCATAAAGCAACTCTTCATACAGTTTCTCACCAGGACGTAGTCCAACTATCTCTATATCTACATCAGCATTCGATAATTTTATCATAGTACGAGCTAGATCTATTATCTTTACAGGCTCTCCCATGTCTAAAATAAATAGCTCTCCACCTTTTCCAAGCGATCCCGCTTCAATAACCAGTTGAGCTGCTTCTGGAATTGTCATAAAGTATCTTGTGATATCAGGGTGAGTCAGCGTTAAGTTTTTCCCTTCGCTTATCAGCTTTTTAAATATAGGAATAACCGAACCATTACTTCCCAAAACATTTCCAAACCTTACTGCCATAAACTTTGTATCACTCTTTCCATTCATAGATTCAACCACAATCTCACAAGCACGTTTTGTTGCTCCCATTATATTCGTTGGGTTAACAGCTTTATCTGTAGAGATTAACACAAATCTTTCAGCACCATACTTTATTGCCATCTCAGCAACTTTTTTCGTTCCAAAGATATTATTTTTTATAGCTTCCTCTGGGTTATGCTCCATCAACGGCACATGCTTATGAGCAGCTGCATGGAAAACTATATTTGGTTTGTATCT
This sequence comes from Clostridium sp., assembly GCA_051653165.1. Classification (GTDB taxonomy): domain Bacteria; phylum Bacillota; class Clostridia; order Clostridiales; family Clostridiaceae; genus Clostridium. The sequence goes on along the minus strand of JBOFVP010000035.1, from coordinate 2,771 downwards.
GTTAAATAGTAACTCAACCTTATCAGCCTCTCTGATATTACAAATCTCACTTTGCAGATCCAGTTCTTTAAAACTTCTTTTTAGCTCTAACTCTAAGAAGTAAAGGTCATTCTCATTTACATCTATTGTCACCAGCTTTTTGGGATTATACCTAGCAATTTGACGTGCAAGCTCACTTCCAATACTTCCCGCTCCACCAGTTACAAATACAACCTTATCCTCGATAATATCTTTTATATTATCTCCATTTACTAAGACCTGCTCTCTTCCAAGCAAATCCTCTATACTTACATCTCTCACCTGATTAGCGATATTCTCATCTTGAAGAATATCATCTAGTCCAGGCAGAATTTTAACCTTTACATCTGTACAACACTTTGTCAAATCAATTATCTCTTTTATACGCTCTCTTTTTATAGTTGGAATAGCTATTATCACCATCTCGATGCTCTGCTCTCTCACAACATCTGCAAGATCATAGAAATCTCCAAACACCTTTACTCCATTTATATACGTTCCACGCTTACGTCTATCATCATCCACTATAGCCGTAATATGATATGGATAATTTGGATTTGTAAGTCCATCTCTAATTAAAGCAACGCCAGCATCTCCAGCTCCATATATCAAAGTATTCATCTTAGGTTTATTTTTACTTAGCATAACCTTATATGATCTATTCAATCTGAAGAAGAATCTCCAAAGCAGTTGTAACATCAATATCAGTACAAATCCTACAAGCACAACTGTTCTTGAGTAATCTACTCTAAATACAGCGTAGTATGAAAGAGTTATCATTAGTGCTACCAGATTCGTAAATGTTAAATTCAAAACATCCAACGAGTTTGTATAACTCCAACTTTTTAATCCATTTTTCCTAATCAGATAAACAGCCAAAAATGCTACTCCATAAACTATGAAGTAACTATCATGAATATTTTCCAATGCTCTATTCTCAAATCTCACTAAAAGTCCTAGAAAGGTTCCAGCTACTACTGACAATAGATCTATTCCTAACTTCACTATATTTCTTCTATTTGAAAATAGCTCGGTTATTATATTCTCTCTAAACACCTTTATTCCCCCCTAAATTAAAATACCTTTACACTTCCTACATACTCTCTTCTGTAGTCTCTCAGCTCAACAGCTACCATTCTATCTACGATAGAGTTTAACTCATCTTGAATCTCTTTAAACTCTCTTTTAAGTCTCTCAGCTTCTGCCTCTGTAGGTAGTCTCATCTCTTTTAAGTTAACCTCATTCTCTAACAGCTCTACTCTTAAACCATTCTCAGCATTCAAATTATTTACATATGTTTTTGATATATCTATATACTGCTTTTCACGTAACCCAGAGTCAGCACTCATAGCCAGATCTCCACTCTCTAAAATAGATGCGCTACGCTCTCCAGCAGAGTAGTTTTTCAATATATTCAGATATGTCTTCTTCTTGCTAGCTAACGATTCTAAAGTCAGATTTATATATCTGTTCTCTCCTGTTAAAAATATCTTTTCTAGTGCGATATCTTTAACTAAGTGATTTGATCTTATAAAGTTAACTGTATCTCTATATCTCACGTCACTTGTTTTACTCAGCTCTACTCCTAAGTTGTTATACTCATAGAATATCTCTTTTGTAGGTGCGTTTGCCTTTCTCTGCTCAATCTCAGCCTTTAATCCATCCATGAGATTGTTTAAAGCTTTCATCGTATCTCTATAGTTACCATACTGCTCTAAGTAATTCGGGTGATCTCCTGTACTTATCTCTAAGAAGTAGTTTATATAGAATGTTGGGAAGTCTAATACTAACTTCTCCTTCATCTCTTTCTCCATCTTAGAATCCTTTAAATTTAGAGTCACTCTATACTCTGTAGGAACATAAAGATATCCCTCTTCTCCAGCTCTCAATCTGTTTTCAACTGCTTTTAAACTATCTATAGGGAAGATTGGAGTGATAGTCACATCCTTCATCTCACTTATTGGTAATCCAAGTTTATCCACTAAATATCCCTTCAGTAAAACATCATTCAAATCAAAAGGTGTTTTATCTGGATTTAATCCCTGCTTCATCTCTTTATGAGTAAACCCGATTACAACCTCCTCTTTTGAGTATGAGTTCATACCAATAAAGAAAAACATCCCTATCGCCATTAACCCTTTACTAGCTTTTTTAAACGTTGAGTAGAAGTTTTTAAGAAATGCCATCATTATGCCTAAGAACACTCCCATTACAGCTCCAACCGCTAAGATAAGTTTTGCTTTTGAATTTGAAGTTATCTCCACTGGAGATGCCACTTGAATTAGCTTTCCATTGTCTATATGATTCTCTTTTGCTTCTAATCTATTTGCTTTATCCACTATAGAGTTATAATCAGTTATTATCATCTTTAATCTTTCCTCTATATACTCTTGCTCAGCAGCGTTTGCCACTCTTAAATTTTTGTTTATATAGATCAACTCTTTTAACTCCTCTTGAAGATTCAAAGATTCGCTTTCAGCTTTTAAGTAGTTTGACATCAGTTCTATATAATACTTCTCTCTAGCGTTATCCCCCAAAGCAATCTTTACCCCCTTTGGAACAACTATATCATTATTTTCAAACTTATAGTTATCCAACAAACCTTTATAGTTAAGAGCCTCATCTTTTTTCTCTTTGATGCTGTTTTCTAATCTAAACTTTCTATTTATAAACTCACTTCTAAACTTCTCTTTATCTCTAACTATGTTTGTAGCTAAAAGGTAGTTTTTTAACTCTTGGATTCTAATTCCCTC
>JBOFVP010000034.1:0-25425 GCA_051653165.1 Clostridium sp. | reverse complement strand
TAAAACCAGATTGTCTAGAGGATATAATAGCCGGAATTTCACTGTATAGACCAGGTCCAATGGCTGAAATACCAAAGTATGTAGAGTGCAAGAGAAACCCAGATAAAGTTAAATATTTAGCTCCAGAATTAGAGGAAATATTAAATGTTACTTATGGAGTAATGGTTTATCAAGAACAGGCTATGGAAATAGTTAGAAAACTAGGGGGATATTCTTTAGGGAGAAGTGACTTAGTTAGAAGAGCCATGTCTAAAAAGAAACATAAGGTAATGGAAGAGGAAAGAAAAAATTTCATACATGGAATAGTTGATAATTATGGAAATGTAGAGGTGGCTGGTTGCTTAAGAAATGGTATATCAGAAGAGGCAGGAAATAAAATATTTGACTCTATGATGGACTTTGCATCCTATGCATTTAATAAGTCACATGCCGCTGCATATGCAATTGTAGGATATCAAACAGCGTATTTAATGAGATACTATCCAGTGGAAACTATAGCAGCAATGCTTAACTCTGTAATGGGAACTGCAGAAAAAGTAGCTCATTATATAAAGTTTGCAGAAAGTCAAGGGATTAGAGTATTACCACCAAGTATAAATGAAAGCTACTCAAGATTTACAGTTAAAGGTGATGAAATAAGATTTGGACTATCAGCAATTAGAAATGTTGGTGTTAATGTTGTTCTATCAGTTGTAAAATCTAGAGAGGATAAGGGTAGGTTTACATCACTTGAAGATTTTATTAGTAAAATAGATTTAAGTGCAATAAACAAAAGAGCTGTTGAAAGCTTAATAAAAGCAGGAGCTTTAGATAGCTTTGGCATATTTAGATCAAAATTATTAGCTGTATTTGAAAAAGTAATAGAAGGTGCAGTTAATGATAAGAAGAGAAATATAGATGGCCAAATAAGTTTATTTGGATTATCAGATGATGAAGAGTTTAGTGTTCCAGAGGTAGTATATCCAAATATTAAAGAGTTTAATAAGAAACAATTATTAGCAATAGAAAAAGAAATGACAGGAATGTATTTATCAGGTCATCCATTAGATGAATATGAAAAAAGTTTAAAGATGCAAACCAGCACAACAGTTAGTAATATTTTAAAATCTCATAAAATGTTACAGGAAATTAGTGAAGGAACATCAAACATTGAGCCAGACATAACAGATAACGATAATGTAATTGTTGGTGGAATATTAGCTGAAGTTAATCAAAAAGTAACTCGTAATAACACTATAATGGCTTTCTTAAAATTAGAAGATTTGACCGGTATAATTGAAATTATTGTTTTCCCAAAAACTTTAGATAAGGTTAGGAACTCAATAGCAGCAGATTCATTAGTAGTAATAAAGGGAAGAGTAAGCTTAAAGGAAGACGAAGATGCAAAAATAATTTGTGAAAGCATAGAGCCTTTAGAAAAAGTTGATGCCAATAAAGTCTTTATTAGATTTAATGATAATTCAGAGATGAATTTTAAAATGCAAGAACTGAAAGATTTATTAAGTAAACATAAAGGTGATACACCAGTGTATTTATTTACAGCAAAGGAAAGAAAACAATTTAGATTACCTAGGGATAAATGGATTAATATTAATGATGAAATCATACAAGAATTAAGAAATAAATATGGTGAAGAAAATATAAAAATAGTGGAAAGTTAATATTAGATATAGGCATATCTTCTTATAAAAAAAGAGGGTATGTCTATTTTAAAAATATAAAAATATTAAAAACATTGTTTAAAATTTAACTAAGTGTTAAAATGAAGTGATAATACTATGTGATTATTATCAAATATATAAATGAAAATTTTTACATAAATTAAATCATTAAAAATAAAAAAAAAATCTATAAAAGTAATATCCATAGGTTATAATAGGTGTAGGATAAAAATCGATTTTAAAAGCTAAATTCTACATTAAAAGTTTGAAATTTAAGAATGAAAAGAATGAATACATAAAAATAAATGAATGAATTTTAATATAATTCTAAATAAAATTACAAATATATTAATAAAGTTGTTCGATTTTCATTGATAAATTTGCTTAATTTATGTAAAATATATACGGTCTTATAATTTGTAGGGAAGCATAATAATGGTGGGACTAGCTTTGTCCCGGCGGTGTTTAAGGAGGAATAACCATGAAAAAAATTGCTATTTTAACAAGTGGAGGAGATGCTCCAGGAATGAATGCTGCAATAAGAGCAGTAGTTAGAACTGCCATTGCAAATGGAATTGAAGTTATGGGTGTACAAAGAGGGTACAGCGGACTAATTAATGGTGAATTATTTAGCATGGATAGAAGTTCAGTTTCAGATATCATTCAAAGAGGTGGAACTATATTAAGAACTGCTAGATGTCTTGAGTTTAAGCAAGAGGAAGTAAGAAAAAAAGCCGTAAAAATACTTAAGGCATATGGTGTAGATGCTTTAGTTGTTATAGGTGGAGACGGTTCATTTACAGGAGCTAAACTTTTATCAAAGTTAGGAGTTAGTACTGTTGGTTTACCAGGAACAATTGACAATGATTTAGCATATACAGATTACACAATTGGATTTGATACAACATTAAACACTGTATTAGATGCAATAAATAAAATTAGAGATACTTCAACATCACATGAAAGAGTATCAATAGTTGAAGTTATGGGAAGACATTGTGGTGATATAGCTCTTTATGCAGGTGTAGCAGGTGGAGCAGAAGCTATAATAACTCCTGAAAAAGGTTATGATAAAGATGAGATATGTAAAACAATCTTAGAAGGTAAAAAAGCAGGGAAAATGCATAATCTGATTTTATTAGCAGAAGGTATAGGTGGAGCATTTGATTTAGCTAAATATGTTGAAGATGTTACAGGAATTGAAACAAGAGCAACAGTTTTAGGTCATATTCAAAGAGGTGGAAGCCCAAGTGCTTTTGATAGATTATTAGCTTCAAGAATGGGAGCTAAAGCAGTAGAAATACTAACTGAAGGAAAAACTTCAAGAGTAATAGGAATTAAAGAAAATAAGATTTTTGATCAAGATATAGATGAAGCGTTAGCTATTGAAAGAAGCTTAGATCAAGAATTATTTGATATTGCAATAACATTATCAAAATAAATTAATGAAAAAAACTAAAATGATATAGAATATACAAGAGGGAGTGTAAATACATGAGAAAAACTAAAATGATCTGTACAATAGGACCAGCTAGTGACAATGAGGAAGTATTATCAAAGATAATAGAAGCAGGTATGAATGCTTCAAGACACAACTTCTCTCATGGAGACCATGCAGAGCACGCTACTAGAATTAATATGGTAAAAGATTTAGCTAAGAAACATAATAAAGAAATAGCTATTATACTAGATACTAAAGGGCCAGAAATAAGAACTGGTAAATTTGAACCTAACAAGGTTGAATTAGTAGCAGGTACAGAATTTACTATATACGCAGGAGAAGCTGTAATTGGTGATGCAACTCAATGTTCAGTTACTTACACTGGATTAGCTAATGATGTAAAACCAGGAAACACTATCTTAATTGATGATGGTTTAGTTGGATTAGAGGTTAAATCAGTTGAAGGAAATAAAGTTAAATGTGAAGTAATGAACACTGGAATGGTTGGAACTCATAAGGGTGTTAACGTACCAGGTGTTGCAATTAAATTACCAGCATTAACTGAAAAAGATGAATCAGATCTTAAGTTTGGATGTGAAATCGGAGTTACAATGATAGCTGCTTCATTCATAAGAAAAGCTGCAGACGTTGAAACAATTAGAAATATATTAAACGCTAACGGTGGAGAGCATATATTAATATGTTCAAAGATAGAAAACCAAGAAGGTGTTGATAACATAGATTCAATCTTAGATGTATCAGATGCTATAATGGTTGCTAGAGGAGATCTAGGAGTTGAAATTCCAATAGAAAATGTTCCTGCTGTTCAAAAGATGATAATTGAGAAATGTAACATAGCTGGAAAGCCAGTTATAACAGCAACTCAAATGTTAGATTCAATGATCAGAAACCCAAGACCAACAAGAGCAGAAGTTTCAGACGTAGCTAATGCTATTATTGATGGTACTGATGCAATAATGTTATCAGGTGAAAGTGCTAACGGAAGCTGGCCAGTAGAAGCTGTTCAAACAATGTCAAGAATAGCTAAAGAAGCTGAAAAGCAATTAAGCTACGAGATTGCAGTATCAAGAGCTAAGAAGCACATTCCTGCTATCGCTGGAGTTATTTCAAGAGCTGCTTGTAACGCTGCAAACGAATTACAAGCATCAGCTATAATATCATCAACACAAAGTGGAGCAACTGCTAAGAGATTATCTCAATGCAGACCAGATTGCCCAATCATTGCAATCACTCCAGAAGAAAAAGTTGCTAAAACTTTAGCTTTATCATGGGGGATATTCCCAATCGTTGCTGACAGATTAGAGTCAACAGACGAAATGATGGATACTTCAGTTGAAATTGCTGAAAAGAATGGATTTGTTGCTAAGGGAGATACTGTAGTTATAGCTGCAGGAGTTCCAGTTCACAAAATTGGAGCAACTAACTTAATGAAAATAAGCATAGTAGAATAATTTTTAAAAAGACTCTTACTAATAAGGTAAGAGTCTTTTTTGTTTTAATAAATTATATTTACAATAATTTAAATATGATAAGAGATTAATGTACGCTTATAAAAAAATAAATGGATAAAAAACTAAAACTTGGTATAAAAAAAATAAGTAAGTGAGATACTAGTAATAGTTATATAAAATTGATGGATTTATCTACAGTATTTTACTTGGATATAAATCTAATATATAAACTTTAATATTGAGTATATATTTTTAACAAAAGGAAGGTATTAGAGATGATTACATTAAGTTGTGGAGTTTTTAGTTGTGCAAATAATGAAGGTGGTTTATGTGGTGCCCAATTAATTAAAATTGAAGGAAATCAAGTTAAAAGTAATAATGACATATATTGTGCAAATTACATGGAGAGTAACTTTATAAATGAAGCTAAGACAATAATAAATACAAACTATGTAGGAGAAATAATGCAGATAATATCAGGGTATAATGAGCCAGAATTTCACCCAACAGTTAAATGTTATGTATCTAGTTGCTTCTACAATGGTAATGGTAACTGCGAGGCAAGGAGCATAATGATAGGAGATAAAATTAGTTCCAATAATACAAAGGGAATATGCGAGACCTATCAAGGGTAAATTTAAAATTCATTATGATAACAATTACTTAAAATTATTAATAAAAAATTAACAAAATTAATTTAAGAAACATGTTAGAATAAATTTACAATAAAGTTAATGATAGGAGTGGTGTAAGAGTTGTGTGGGTTTATAGCCTTGTTTAAGAATGGATTAACTGAAGAAGATGAAAGAATATGTGATATTAGTAGTAAAACAATAATACATAGAGGACCTGATGACAGTAATAGATATGTAAATGAAAATGTTTTAATTCATTTTAATAGGCTTAGTATAGTGGATTTAGAGATGGGAAAACAACCATTTAATTATTATGACAAATATATAATAGTATTCAATGGTGAGATATATAATTATAGGGAAATAAGAGATACTTTAAAGACGGATGGATATACATTCTATACAAATTCAGAGATAGAAGTGATTGCATCACTATATGATAAAGTAGGAATGGATTTTGTAAAAAGTCTAAGAGGAATGTTTTCAATATATATATATGATAAAGAAAAGGAAAAAGTAGTAGCAACAAGAGATTGTTTTGGCATAAAACCCCTTTACTATATAGATAATGATGACTCATTTTGGGTGGCATCTGAGCTTAAGGCATTAATAAATGTTAATAAGGAGCTTACTTATGATCCAAATGAGATAAATAATTACTTAACATTTCAATACATTCCTGGATATAATACTTTATTTAAAGAGATATCTCAATTGCCTCCAGGACATATTATTGAAAAGAAAAATGGTGAAAATGTTAAGTTAACGAAATATATAGATTTAGAGATGACACCTAAGTCTAATAATAAGGAAGAATTAAAAAGAAAAATAGTAGAGTCTATGAGAGAGTCTGTAAAAAGTCATATGATAAGTGATGTTCCAGTTGCAACATTTTTATCAAGTGGGATTGATTCTTCTATAATTACAAAGCTTGCAAGTGAAATTAATCCAGATATAATGACTTTCACAATTGGATTTGATATTGATGGCTATGATGAATCTATTCACACAGGAAAATTCTGCGAAGAATTAGGGTTAAAGAATGAAGTTATAAAAATGAACTATAGAGATTATGTTAGAGAATTACCTAAGATAATATATCATATGGATAATCCAATAGCAGATCCATCAATAATACCACTGTATCATATTTGTAACAGAGTTAGTAAGGACTATAAGGTTGTACTATCAGGAGAAGGCTCAGATGAGCTGTTTGGAGGATACAACATATATACTGAGGACAATTCTATTAAAAGGCTTCAAAGGCTTCCTAAGTCCATTAAAAAGATATTAATAAGAATATCTAGGATTATACCTGATAATACTAGAGGTAAAAGCTTCCTAGAAAGAGGATGCACAGAACTTGAAGAGAGATATGTAGGTAATGCAAGGATATTTAGTGAAAAAGATAAAAAGAAGGTTCTTAGTAACTATAGTACAGAAATAGATTATAGAAATGTAACAGCACCATTATTTAATAAGGTGAAACACTTAGACAATGTATGTAAAAGACAATATATAGATTTAAATACTTGGCTTATTGGGGACATATTAACTAAAGCAGATAGAATGTCTATGGCAAATAGTCTAGAGGTAAGAGTACCATTTTTAGATAAAGAAGTCTTTAATTTAGCATCTACTTTAAGTAAGGATGAAAAAATAAATGGATTTACTACAAAGCATATGTTAAGAGAGAGTTTTAAAGATATTATTCCAGAGTATGTTTATAAGAAGAAAAAACTAGGATATCCAGTTCCAATAAGAGTATGGTTAAAGTCAGAGTTATATCAATGGGCCTATGAAATTATAAAAGATAATCCAGTTAAAGAAATTAAACAGGAAGAAGTTTTAAGAATGTTAAACTTTCATAGGGGAGGAAAAGGAGATTATAGTAGAAGAATATGGTGTATAATAGTGTATATAATATGGTATAGATTATATATTGATAAAACTTTAAATAAGGATAGTAAGTTTGAAGTGTAGTTAAAAATATTTTTTAAATTCTTGTAGCAAAATAGTAACTTCAGAGTAAGATATATAAAGGTGATTAATAGGAGGTTACTATGGACGGGTATCAATTTATAATGAGATTGCAACAAAAAATGAGCAATCCACAATTTGCACAAAGGTTTAATGAACTTACGTCTGAGCTAAATAGTATGCAAGGACTTCAAGGTAAGGTTATGGAAATAATGCAAATAGATAGTCCAAAGAAGAGAGAAAAAGCTTTAGATAAATTACCAAGTAGAGCAAAAAACATAGTTAGAGAATTAATTGAACTAATAAATTCTTAGTTAAATAGAAGTAGTACACAGAAATAGTGTACTACTTTGATTTTATTTTCTAGTAATGATATAATTTTAAAGAAATTTAGAATAATAGGGTGATTAAAATTGGTTGAAAAAAATAAAGAATATATTTTACATACAATAGCACAAGGATATGAAGGAGAAGGAATAGCAAAAATAGATGGAACATATCCAATCTTTATAGAAGGAGCTTTAAAAGGAGAAGAAGTAAAGGTTAAAATCATAAAGGTTAAAAAGCAATATGCATATGGAAAATTAATTGAAGTTATAAAGCCTGCTGAAAATAGAGAAGTAGAAAAATGTAAGCATTATAAAAGATGTGGGGGTTGCAGTATACAACATCAAAGCTATGAAGGACAATTGAATTTTAAATGGGATAGAGTTAAGGATTGTATATCTAAAATTGGTGGCTTAGATGAAAGTTTAGTTAAATTTCCAATAGGGATGAACCAAAATCCATATAGATATAGAAATAAGGTTCAGTTACCTATTGGTATGGTTAATGGAGAATTATCTATTGGTTTTTATGCTCCAAGAAGTCACAGTATAATAAATATGGAAAGTTGTATTATTCAAGATGAAGTAGGAGAAGTTGTTGCTAAACTTACAAAGGAATGGGCTGTCAAAAATAAAATCAAACCTACAACAATAGATGGTGAGTGGAATGAGAATGGAATCTTAAGACATGTAATGATCAGAAAAGGCTTCACTACAGGAGAGGTAATGGTAGTGCTTATTACAAAAGATAAAGAGGTTCCTAAAATAGAAGAATGGGTTAATAGTATAAAGGCAAATGTAAAGGGCATAAAGAGTATTATATTAAACGTAAACTCAGATAAGACTAATGTTATAATGGGTAATCAATGCATTACATTATGGGGAAATGAGGTTATTCAGGATTATATAGATGAATTTAAATATAATATAAGCCCACTATCATTTTTCCAAGTCAATCCAATACAAACAAGTATATTATATAATGAAACATTAAAGCAATCTGGCTTAACAGGTAACGAAGTAGTATTTGATGCTTATTGCGGAACAGGAAGTATTACATTATTTTTATCAAGAAATGCACATAAGGTTTATGGAGTAGAGATAATTGAACCTGCAATAATAAATGCTAGAGAGAATGCTAAACTAAATAAAATAGAAAATGCAGAATTTTTCGTAGGAAAATCAGAAGAAGTAATTCCAGAATTAATTAAAAAAGATATAGTACCTGATGTAGTAGTTGTAGATCCACCTAGAAAAGGGTGTGAAGAAAGTTTGTTACAAGCAATTGCAATGGTTAAGCCTAGAAGAATTGTATATGTATCTTGTGATCCATCAACACTAGCAAGAGATCTAAAATTCCTAGAAGCACATGGATATAAGACGAACATGGTTCAACCGGTAGATATGTTCCCACATACTGCTCATATCGAAAATGTAGCTTCACTTGATTTAAAGTAATATAACAAAGAGGATGTCCTATTGAAGATATCCTCTTTTAATATATCTAGAATCTTATGCCCATTGGTTATTTGTTTCTGTTTTTTTAGCTTTTCCCTTACATCCACAACCAGATTTACATGAATCCTTTGATTCAGATTTAGAATGGTTTCCACAACATGATTTACTCATAAGAATCACTCCTTTAAATTTGTTTACATATATAGTTTGTACATAAAAATGTGAAAAATTCATTTAAGTTATTAGAAATAAAGGAAAGTATTTTTATAAATGGATTAAAAATATTGCACTAAGTAAAGGTGTATGATAAAATAACTTTAAATTATGAAGAATTTGGAAGGTTAAAGGAAGGCAATAGCTAGCCTAATGCAATTCAAATTAATAATGGGGGCAAAGATGACAAAAGGACAAATTGAAGCAAAGATATGTGAATTAGCTGCAAAATTTGAAGTGGAATTTCTTGGAAGAGGTCCAAAAAACATAAAAACCATGATAATAGAAGATTTGATTATAATAAGGCAAAATGGTTTTTTAACTCAAGCAGAGCAGAAATTAGCAGAAGAAAAAAAGGGAATTGAAATTGTAAAACAGGCAAGAGTAATGCTGTTTGAAAAATATCAAGATTATTTTAGAGAGTCAATAAGAGAATTAATTACTATAGAAATAGTTAGTGTACATTCTGATGTAAGTACAAAGACAGGGGAAAAAGTGATAATATTATCATTAAGTGAAAATTTAGAAAAAAAATTAGAGGACAATGGGAGACCAATCAAAAAGGAAGAAGCCTAGTTGAAGTGTAAACCACTATTTATTAATTATTAATAAATAGTGGTTTTTATTATTAATAAATAAAAATCATTTTTTGTAGATAAGGGAGGGCTAAAATGAAGGAAAAAGATATAATTTATCCACCATCAACAATAGGTATCATAGGTGGTGGACAACTTGGTAGAATGTTAACACAGGAAGCAAAGAGAATGGGGTATAAAGTTGTTATACTAGATAACTCAGAATTATGTCCAGCAGCACAAGTCGCTGATGAGGTAATACTTGGATCTGTGAAAAGTGACAGTGATATTAGAAATTTTGTTACTAAGGTAGATGTTACAACTTATGAATTTGAATCTATAAATGCAGATGTTTTATGTCAGTTAGAAATGGAAGGTCATAAGATATATCCATCTGGAAGAACCCTAAAAAAAATACAAAATAAGTATACTCAAAAAAAGTTGTTTGAAACATTTCAGTTACCAGTACCACAAATGATTAGAATAAATGGATATGGAGATTTTCAAAAAGCGATTGAAAAGTTTGGATATCCAATGATTATAAAAGCTTGTTCAGGTGGATATGATGGTAAAGGAAATTTTGTTATTAAATGTGAAAGTGATTTAAATGAGTTTAAAGAAAATGTCGATATTATAAAGAATGACTTTATGGTAGAGGAATATATAAATTTTAAAGAAGAGGTATCAATTGTTATAGCAAGAGATCACCATGGTGAAATAAAGTTATATCCAATTGCAAGAAATGAACATAAAAATAGTATTTTAAAAATTACAACAGTTTCAGAGAATATCTCTGAAGAGATTGAGAAAAAGATAATTTATATTTCAAAGGAGATTATGAGAATATTTAATGATGTAGGAGTATTTTGTGTAGAGTATTTTATAACACAAAAGGATGAGGTGTTTATTAATGAAGTTGCACCAAGACCACATAACTCAGGACATTATACAATAGAAGCATGTATAACATCACAATTTGAGCAACAGTTGAGGACTATAACTGGTTTACCTTTAGGAGATGTAGACCTAATATCACCAGCAGTTATGATAAATATATTAGGAGACAGACAATTAAATAAATCATTTAAAGTTAAAGGAATAGAGAACTTATTGAGTAATAAAAATGTATATTTTCACTTCTATGGTAAGAATTTAATAGAAATGGATAAGAAGGTTGGTCACATAACTGTATTAAATAATGATATTAGCAAGGCAAGAGAGATAGCAATCCAGGCTAGAAAAAGTATGTATTTTGAGGAGGAGTAAAAATGGATTTAAGTGTTAAAGGAAATAAAATTGGTATAATAATGGGTAGTATATCAGATTACGAAGTTATGAAGGATGTAGAAGAAGTACTTAAGAAGTTCGATATTTCATATGAAATTAATATAGTATCAGCACATAGGACACCAGATGATTTATATAAATATGCTAGTACAGCAATAGAAAGAGGAATAAAAGTAATAATAGCAGGAGCAGGTGGAGCAGCTCATCTTCCAGGTATGGTAGCTGCAATGACTGAATTGCCTGTAATAGGAGTTCCGGTAAAAAGTAGTTCATTAAACGGAATAGATTCATTATTATCAATCGTTCAGATGCCAAAAGGTGTTCCGGTAGCAACAGTAGCAATAAATGGAGCTGCAAATGCTGGAATAATAGGAGTACAAATATTAGCAACAAGTGATGAAGGATTAATAGAAAAATTAAGAGCATACAAAGAGGAATTAAAAACTTTAGTTGATGCAGGAAGAGAAGAATTATTATTAGGAGGAGGTAGTTAATGGATAAAAAAAATAGATGGTTTTATATACCTTTAGCTATAATTTTATTTGTATGTTTAGGAACTGTGTATTCTTGGAGTGTATTTAGGGGACCTCTAGAAGACTTGTTTAATATAAGTGCAACAGAGAGTGGATTGCCATATATGACATTTCTAGCTTTTTACGCTTTATTTATGCCAATAACTGGACCGTTTATAGATAAGTATAAACCTAGGACAATAATTGCAATTGGAGGATTATTAGTTGGTAGTGGATGGATATTAGCATCATTTACTAGCAATATAGTACTACTAACATTAACATATGGAGTTATTGCAGGAAGTGGAGTTGGAATAATTTATGGAGTTCCTGTAGCTGTTATTTCAAAATGGTTTTATGATAGAAAGGGATTAGCAGTTGGGCTGATACTTTCTGGTTTTGGAGTATCACCATTGGTAACAGCACCTATAGCAGAGTATATTATTACACAAGTTGGCGTTTTACAAACTTTTAGAATATTAGGTATAGCATTTTTAATAATAACTGTAACATTATCAGTACCATTTAAATTTCCATCAGATGAATACAAAATGGACACTACATTAAAACAGATTAATAAAGAAACAGTAGTCAATATAACAACTAAAGAAATGTTTAAAGAAAAGCGTTTTTATGGACTATGGGTATGTTATGTATTAGGAAGTTTAATAGGATTAATGTCAGTTGGAATTACAAGTTCAGTTGGTATAGAAATAGCAAATTTAAATGGTAAAACTACAGCTATGTTAGTATCAGTATTTGCAATATTTAATGGAGTGGGAAGACCTATATTTGGATGGTTAACAGATAAGATATCTCCAATGAAAGCTGCTATATTATCATATGGGATGATAATAGTTGCATCTTTAGCTATGTTGATAGGTGGACAAGGAAATAGCATTATATATATAATATCATTCTCAATAATATGGATGACTCTAGGTAGTTGGCTTGCAATTGCCCCCACAGCTACTGGGATATTTTTTGGGCAAAAATTTCATAGTAGAAATTATGGTATAATTTTCACAGCATATGGAGTAGGGGCAGTTTTAGGTGTAAGTCTATCAGGTTATTTTAGAGATGTATACGGAAGTCATATGTATACATTTTATCCAATGATAGCAATAGCAATACTAGGGATAATAATTTCAATTATATTTTTAAATAATAAGAAAAAAGAGAATGTATAAAACATTCTCTTTTTTTGTTAACTATTTTTTCTTTTTAGAATCATTTTTACTAGAAGTTTTTTTAGAATCTTTAGCAGTTTTAGTAGTAGGTTTCTTTAATTCTTTACCTTTACCCTTAGCCAAAACGATTACTCCTATGAAATTGTTATATTAAAGTATATTAATGAAAATATGAAATTATATCAAAGATTTAACAATAGACAAACAAAAAAAAATATGATATTATGAGTGGGTGATTTTACAAGGAGACTAGTTCTCCAAATATCTACTAGCTAATGACTCCTACAAAATAGTAATATACCCTATATTACTATTTTGTAGGAGTTTTAAATTTATTTCAATTAAAGTATAATAATATTAACTAATAAATGAGTGATGGGTATATGAGATGAAGAAAAAAAAAGGTATAAAGAAACATAAGAGAAATAAGAAACTAATAATGTTTATTATTGTAATAATATCAATTGCAGTTTTATCAGTAGCAATTTATTTAAATTTAGATGGATATTACTTTAACTATATTAAAGATAGCAAAAAAGTATTGTATAAATCTTTAGAAGGGTTGGAGTCTAATTTAAAGGGAGCTTTAAATATTATACAAGTGGATTATGAATGGAGTAGTACATTAGTTAATGATAATGAACCTAATAAACTAATTATTCATCATACTGTAGGGGATAAGTTATCACCAGAACAAATTCATAATGATCACAAGTCTAAAGGGTATGATGGAATAGGGTATCACTATTATATAAGAAAAAGCGGTGATATTTATAAGGGAAGACCAGATGAGGCACAAGGAGCACATACAATAGGTGAGAATAGAAAGAGTATAGCAATATGTTTAGAAGGGAATTTCGAAAATCAAAAGTTAACGGATAAACAAGAAAAATCACTAATTACATTAAGTAAATATTTAGTGGTCAAATACAATTTATATACTATTATAGGACACAAGGATGCATACAACACATTATGTCCAGGAAAAAATATATCAATAGAAAGTATAAATAATAATATTAAAAAATACTTTTTAGATAAAGTATAAACGATACACTAATTAATAAGGTTATAATTAAGGTAAATACTGAATACATCTATATGGAAGACCAAAGACTATATTATTATAGGCGGTGAATTAATGATAGATTTGTACACAGTATATCTATACAATTATGCAAGAGAATATTTGTTTCAAACAACTAAAGACATAATCAAGATGAAAAGTTTTTCTAATAATGCATCTGTAATATTCATAGATAAATTTGATGGTCTACAGATTATAGGGTTTTCAGCATTAGAATTTTTTGATTATTTGAAAAGTAGAGATTGTTTTAAAATCGAAATGTCATTAAGACATGGTGAACAACTATTATTAGAATGTAGTTGTAGATTTTCTAAAGAATATTGGCATGGAAAAGTTATATTAGATGATGATGAGTATGTTTTTGATAGGTATTTTGAAAAAATAGGTGAAGAGCTTTGGGTAAGTCACTATAGAGAGTTATCTGAGGATGAAATAATTGAAGAAAGAAGAAAATTAAAAAAAAGAAGATATAGAGATAATTAAAAAAATAAGGGATGTCATAAATTTTAGGGACATCCCTTATTTTTTAGTTTGAAGAAGATAACTTATTGATTAAATCCTTCATTAAAGGTTCTTGAGCCTTTTGAGATTTTATTATATTCTCTGCAATAGCTTTTATCTCAGGATTTTTTGTGTATTTTAATACTTCTTGAGACATTTCAATACCACCTTCATGGTGAGGTAACATTTGTTCAAGAAAATCTAAAGAAGAATTTTTTGAAGGTTTAACTTTTGACATATCATTAAACATTTCAGTTATAATTTTCTTGTATTCTTTTATATATTTTTCATCTGCATTCTTATCAATATTTGAACTTTCTTTTTTAAGCTTATCAAGAAGAACTTGCATTGATTTTACTCCAGCTTTTTGTTCAGTGATAATGGAATTAGCAAGTTTTTTAATATCTTCATTATTAGTATCCTTTAAGATTGCTTCAGACATACCAATAGCACCTTCATGGTGTGGAATCATTTCACTTAGAAAATCCATATCTATATTACCTGTCACTTGGGCAGAAGTCATAGCCTTTTTCATTTTATCAAAAACCTTAGAATAATCATTCATATATGAATTTTCATCCATCTTGCTTTGGAACGAAGTTTTCTCTTTTTCTTTTTTAGGTTCATTTGTATCCTTAGGGGTAGCAAATGCTGATAGTGTTACCATTTGAGAAAATATTAGTCCCATAATAAATAGTTTTTTCATTTAAATCACATCTCCTTACCATCATAGTATTGAAAATACGATAAAATTTTATTCATTAACTAAAAATTATTTAAATATGGATGTTAAAACAGTTCCATCAACATTATCTAAAGAACTATCTATTAATTTTGCAATTGTAGGTCCTTCATCAATTAAACTCATTGAATTTATTTCAAAATCCTCTTTAACTAAAGGTGATTTACATATAAAAAATGTTTGATAATCAGCAATAGATGGGTTATAGCCATGAGTACCAACATGATGACTTCCCTTGGTTTCTTCAATAATTGGACCATTAATATCATTTATAAAATAATAATGTAAACTAGCTTCTAGCATAAAATCACAATCTGAACAAGCACCATATTTTATTGCAGATGATGTATTTAAAATCTCCTTAATACAATTATTATTTTTCTGAGAAAAATCATTCAATAGATTATAAACATCATTTTTTAACGATTTATCTTTTAAATATATATAGGCAGAACCATCACAATAGTTACAAAAAACCTTCCATGAAGTAATCTTATTTTTAGAATTGATTGATATGTAACCAGCATCTATAAATAATTTATTAAGCTTAACTACATAGTCGGCATTTTGGAATGAATGGTCACCTAAGGCAATTAAGTTGGAAGAATCATATAAATTATTATTTTTTAAGAATGTTATTACTCTACCAATACGTTCGTCATGTCTTAAAAGAGCACTTTTAGCTTCAATAGATTCAGTGCCATAATCATGCTTTTGAGTATCTAAATCAGTTAGATGCACTAAAATAAAATCAGCTAAATCATTATTTAGAATATACATTAAGGTTTCAGTTGTGAAGTTATCAAGGTTAGGTTGTGAAATACCATTTCTTAGATGACCATACAATTTATTAACCTTGTATTGAAATAACTTACTACCGTTTAAAAGAGAAACTGAAATTTGAGTTTTCCACCATTTATTTGCAAAAATCTCAGGTACATTAATATCTAAAGCTTTTGCCTTACCGGTTACAGGCCAAAGAAGAGCAGCAGTTCTAAGACCTTTATCCTTTGCCACTTCATAAATGGTTTTTCCCTTTATATATTTTCTTTGCCAATACCAATCAGGATTATTACTATTAGGTTGAAGTAATATATTATTAATAATTCCATGATTACAAGGGTATAATCCTGTACAAATTGAAGTATGTGCAGGATATGTAATAGATGGATAAACTGATTGAACATTTTTACAAAAAGAGCTTTTAGATAATAGCTCTTTAAAGTTTGGTAAATCTTTAATAATATTAAAATCCTTAGTATCTAATGCATCAAACGAAATAATAATTGTTTTATTCATAATAATCTCCTAATATTTAATTGCAATATAAGTATCACAAATTAGATTTATAATTAATATTGTACTATAGAAATGTAAATAAAATATTAAAAAAGTGGAAATAAATAAGATATCTTAAAAAAATCTTAAGAACTATTAAATTTAATTTACTATCTTGCATTGTATAATAGTGTGTAATATAATATAGCCATAGCAAGATAAAGCTATGTGTTGAGATATACACAAGATATAAAAAGGAAGTGAAGAAATGAATATCCAGTTAAAAAAGGGAGTTCTTGAATTGTGTGTTTTGTCAGTATTATCAAAAAAGGACTATTATGGTTATGAATTAATAAATGAGATATCAAAAACAATTTCTATATCGGATGGAACAATATATCCTATATTAAGAAGATTAACTAAAGAAGGCTATTTTACAACTTATTTACAAGAGTCTGTAGAAGGTCCACCAAGAAAATATTATAGATTAACAGAACAAGGGTATGAGGTTAAAGAGCAATTAGAGAGAGAGTGGTTAGAATTTCAAAATAGTGTAAATAAAATAATTTTAGGAGGATATAACATTGAATAAAGAACAGTTTATTTCAATTTTAAAAGAGGGATTAAAAGATTTTCCCCCTCAAGAACTACAAGATATTATTTATGATTATGAAGAGCATTTTTACTCAGCCATGGAAGCTGGAAAGAGTGAAGAAGATATAATAAATGAATTAGGAGATCCATATGTTATAGTAAATGGCTATAGAAGTGGATACCTTCAAAAAAAAGAAGAAAAAAAGCAAAGCAATAATTCACAAGAATACAACGAGATTAATTCTAAAAATAAAAGTGTCGATGTTAATAAAATATTGAAAATAGTTATAGCTATATTGGCAATAATGTTAATAGGTCCTTTAGTTTTCGGTTTAGGAGTAGGTGCAGTAGCTGGAATATTTGGATTAGTAGTTGGACTTATATCAATACCATTTTCATTTAGTGTTGCGGGAATTGCAATTTTAATATCATCATTATTTAATCATACTTTAGGATTTATAAATGTTCCTAATTTTATTGCGGATTTCCCAATAGAAGTTATTGTTTTAGGAACAGTAGGTTCAATAACACTATCATTATTAATGATTATAATAGGTTATTATGTTGTGAAAATAGTAATAAAAAGTGGGATAAGATTAGGAAGAACATTAATTAAAAAGTATAATGAAGGGGGTAGGATTTAAGATATGAGGAAAAGATTAATATCTAGAGGAATGAAAATCTTTATGACTATTCTATTAATAATAGGATTAGGATGTTATATATCAGCAGGAGTAGTGCTGTATAATAGTAACTATAAAGTTTCTGATTACTATGATGAAATAAGAAGCTTACTTCATTGGGATGAGTTTTACTATGGAGATTATAATAAAGTAACATCTAAAAATATTGCACTAGATGATGAAATAAGTAATGTTAGTATATCAACAAATGATGCAAATATAGAAATTAATAGTCATGATGGGAATGAGTTAAAAGTTGAATTATATAGTGGTGTAATTAGTTCGGATAGAGTGAATGATAGTATTAATATTACAAATGCTTCAGGATTATTGAAAATAACACTAAATGAAGAGATATACTTTAGGCAAAGTATAATTAAAATATATGTACCAAGACAATATAGTAAAAATATAGATGTTAAATCTAACAATGGAGAAATATTAGTATCAAACTTAAATCTAAATGAATTTAATATCAAATCAACAACTGGAGATGTAGAATTACAATCTGTAGTTAGTAATAATGTAGCAATTGAGACTAATGATTCAGATATAAAAATAGGAAATGGTATGTTTAACACATCTAAAATGAACACAACATATGGAAGTATAGAAGCTTATGGAAATTTAGGAATATCATCGTTAACTAGTAAAGATGGAGATATAGAGTTGGATTTAAAAGGATTAGGTAAATCATTAGATATTATAAGTGATTTTGGAGATGTAGATCTTAATGTAGCATTAGGAGTACCTTATTCAATAGAATTTCTGTCAAGGTATGGAGAGATGATGTGCCATAATAATGACTATAATAACAAAGATACGTTTAATTCATATGTTGAAGGTAGTGGCGAAAATAAAATAACCATTAATGTTAAAAATGGAGATATAGATATAAAATAAATAAACTAGCACCTGTGATAAAACAATCCACAGGTGCTAGTTTACTTATCAACAACGCAAACCTGTGGAAATAGGTTGAATTGTTAATAATGTTAATAAAAATCAAGAAATTGTGGATAACTACGGGAAAAGTCAGAAAATTTAATAAAGTTATACACATACAATATGTGGAATGTGTTAGTAAAACAAGTACTATATAATGTGTATTGTTTTAATAATAAGTATCATTTAAAATATACTGTAGAAACACAATGATTTTTATCGAAATTAATCAACACTATCCACAAAACTGTGGATAAAATCTGTGGATAATGTGCAAAACTTTTGAGTGGATAAGAAGGAGAAGTAAATGAAGTATAATAAAAATATAGTAATGGCTGAATTTATAGATAGACCAAATAGGTTTAATGCAGTTGTAAAGTTGAATGGAGAAGAGTTAGTTGTTCATGTTCCTAACACTGGAAGATGTAAAGAAATATTAGTTAAGGGGGTAAGGGTATTACTTAGAGAAGAATTAAATCCTACAAGAAAAACAAAATATGATTTAGTAGGTGTTTACAAAGATGATGAGTTAATTAGTATTGACTCTCAAATTCCAAATAAGGTAGTGGAAGAAGCATTAAGAGAGGGAAAAATAGAAAAACTATCTAAGTATACAAATATATTAAGAGAAAAAACCTATGGGAAAAGCAGGTTTGATTTTAAGTTAAGCGATGATGAAGACAACGAATATTATTTAGAAGTTAAAGGAGTAACTTTAGAAGAAAATGGACATTCAAGATTTCCAGATGCTCCAACAGAGAGGGGAAGAAAGCATATATTGGAGTTAATAGATGTTAAGGCAAGTGGTAGAGGTGCTGGAATTTTAGTATTAATACAGATGAAAAATGTTAAAACATTTTCTCCTAATGATGAAACTGATCCAAAGTTTGGAGAAGCACTAAGGGAGGCTTATAATAAAGGCGTAGATATATTAGCCTATAATTGCAAAGTTGATATGGAAGGAATTACCTTGTATAATGAAGTTAAGATTATTTTATAAAAGGTGATTAATTTAAAGGGAGATTAATATGAAGTTTATATATTGTCCATTATGTGGAATAAAATTAGAAGAGAAATATAGCTGGGATGAAGGAGGAGTACCGTATTGTCCTAATGATGACAAGATGTTTTTTGACACACCTAAACCTTGTATTGTAGTTGCGGTAATAAAAGGTGATGAAGTATTATTATTAAAACAAAGCTATATATATACTGATTGTAAAGTTTTATTGTCTGGATATGTTGGTAATAATGAAACTGTAGAAGACACTGTTTATAGAGAAGTTTTAGAAGAGTCAGGAATAAAAGTAGATAATATAGAATATTTGGGATCAGATTTTGTAAAAGATAAAGAAATTGTAATGCTTACTTATATGGCTAAATATAAAGAAGGTAAACTCAAAAAATCAGATGAAGTTGAGGGAATCGAATGGAGTAAGCTTGATTCTGCAATAAGTCAAATGACTAAGGATAACATTGGAAAAAGAGTAATAAAAAAAGTAATTGATAAAATGAATATATAACTAAAACAACCAAATGATTTAATATCACTTGGTTGTTTTAGTTATATAGCTTCCTTACGAATTATTTCAAGGTTTAGGGTGCATTCTTCAAAACTAACTTTAGCTTCATCAATCATCATTCCAACTAATGAAAGTTCAGAATCAAATTCGCTCTCCCCACTAAGATGCCAATAATATTGTTCTACCTCATGTTGACGAGGAACATTTAAAGTACTTATTAAATCAGATAAGTTATCATCACTAAATGATTCCAGTTTAGCCTTTATATGAATTTTAGTAGATTCAGAAGTGTTACGGATATCCATAGAAACATCATCACTACCAAAATGATAACAATATGATATTAATTCATTAGCAATCTTTAGATTTTTTTCTATTTTAAACTTCATTGAATTTTACCTCCTTTTTAAAGGTTGTTAATAGAGGGATAAGAATCATAGATACAAATCCTCCAGCCAATCCATTATTATATAAATTCATGCCCCCATGTAAATAACCAATATTCATAACAATATTTACATGAAGCAAACCAGCTAATATACCAATTAGAGGCCCGAACTTGCCAGATATAGGAGCTAAGCAAGTGCTAAATAATATTGATAATATTAAGCCAGGAGAATTAATAGGATCATTATTTAAAAGGCATGCAAGTATTGCTCCCAAAATTACAGGAGTAACATTTTTAATATGCTTACCAAAACATCCAAACCCCATGATAGTAAATATACCACCAATTGTTGGTCCATTCAAATCTCCATCTATAATTAAAACAAGTAGAGTTGATAAAAGACAAAGTATTCCCATATTAATAAAGGTAACATCACCATATAATATATAAAAATCAGATATAAGTCTACCAGGTTGAGATAGCAATTTTTTTAACTTAGTTAAGTGATTATCACCATAATAAATCCCCATAATAATAAAGGTTAGTGAAATAATAAATAAAAGAACTGAAAAAACAAGATTGTTACCAGTATGCCAAATTAAAACGCTTTCAAAGTCGATATCCATATTTCTAAAAATAGACATTATAACCATAGCAATTAAACCACCAGCAAATCCAATATTATAAAGATTAAATCCCGAATGTGATAAAATACAGTGAGAAGCTATAGGTGTTAAAATAAAGCCTGTAAATATTCCAATACCAGCACCTATTAAATAGCTTAAAAATGG
The DNA here is from genome assembly GCA_051653165.1 of Clostridium sp. Lineage (GTDB taxonomy): Bacteria > Bacillota > Clostridia > Clostridiales > Clostridiaceae > Clostridium. The sequence continues at coordinate 4,143 of JBOFVP010000034.1, read as the reverse complement.
ATGTATATCGCTAATAAAATTAAATTGTGTTACAGTTGGAGCTAATGTAGTTGATAATATCATAATAAGAGAGTAATTTAAAATAGGTTCTTTTTGATACTTGGCAAACAACCACACACCAAACATTACAGGCCAAATATTAACAATATTTTTGCCAAAAAAAGAAAAGCCAGTCATAAGCCAAATAGACATTATAGTAGAACCATTAGGTTTTATACCTATGTATATTAAAATTATGATTGTAGCAATGCTTGTTAAAGCAGCATTAACTAAAGTAGCACCTATACCACCAACAGCAACATAGTCAGTTATTAAAATATCAGGAGTGGTTATTATTTCTTTTAAACCACCTAAGATACCTGATGGTGAATCTATAAATAATGCAACCAAAATCATAAAAATATAAATAAAAAGGAATAGGTAATAGCATTTATCAATTTGTTTCCTTTTTGCCATTAAAAAACCTCCATAAAAAATAAAGTAATGTTCATATACTATTATAGATAAAAAGGTATATGATTTAAATAGTATTTGACAAAAAAATAACAAATGTTTAGAAAGAAAAAATAAATTTAATATAGTTTTTTATAGTTAATAAATATATAATGAAATGAGATAACAATTTGTTTGGAGGGGATTTAATTGACAGTAAAAGCTACAAAGTTTGTACCAGAGATAAAAGGAACTTTAAGAAGTCATGTAGTTGAAGTGCCATCAGTTATTAGAGATTGTGGTGGAATTAAAATATTTGGAAAGAGAATAAAATCATTATTATTTAGTACAGATGTAGCAACAATAAGAAATACAAATGCAGATGCAATAATTGCAGTCTATCCATTTACCCCTCAACCATTAATTACAGAGGCATTGGTTATGGCAGCTGATGTACCAGTATTTTGTGGAGTAGGAGGGGGAATAACTCAAGGAAAAAGAGTTGTTAACCTTGCTTTAGATGCTGAATTTAAGGGTGCTATGGGAGTTGTTGTAAATGCACCAACATCAAATGAAATTGTTAGAAAAATAAGGGCAACAATAGATATACCAGTTGTAGTTACAGTGGTATCAGAACTTGATGATATTGCAGCAAGAATAGAAGCAGGGGCAACAATATTAAATGTTTCAGCAGGTGACAAAACAGCTAAAGTTGTTAGAACTATAAGAGAGAATTATCCTGAATTTCCTATAATAGCAACAGGGGGTCCTACAAACAAAACTATTAAGGAAACAATAGAAGCTGGTGCTAATGCTATAACATATACCCCTCCTACAACGGCAGAGATTATGACCTTATTAATGGATAAATACAGAAATGACCAGTAAAATTAGTTGCAATTTTGGGAAAGTATGATAAAATATATATAAAAAGTAAAATAGAATAAATTTACAAAAGTAGAGGCGCTTAAATTAAAAGTAGCTATTTAGAGCAGCAAAGTGATGAAAAATAGAGAAAGGAATTTGAGCCGAAGTTTAAGAATCTTGCAAGTTCTTTTGCTGGGTATACATATAATATGTGTATAACTGTCACGAAAGTGGTGTGCTACAAAGTTATGATTATAAGAAAAGTAACGCCACAAAAATATTTTTGTGGCGGTTTTTGTTATAAAGAGACATATTCTAAAATAAAAAGGGGGCATTATTAATGAAATTATTTGGGAATATGAAGGTGGACGCTAATGAGTTGCTAATTGGAGGCATAAAGGCAAGTTATTTATCAAAAGAGTATGGTACACCTTTATATGTTATGGATGAAGGATTAATAAGACAAAATTGTAAGGATTATTTTAATAATTTCAAATGTAAACAAAGAAATAATAGAGTTGCATATGCTGGAAAAGCATTTTTAACTTTAGCAATGTGTAAGATAGTAAAAGAAGAGGGTTTATATCTAGATGTTGTATCAGGTGGAGAGTTATTTACTGCATATAAAGCTGGATTTGATTTAAATAAAGTGTACTTTCATGGCAATAATAAAACAGTAGAAGAAATTGACCTTGGAATAAAATTAGGAGTAGGAAATTTTATTGTAGACAATTTATATGAAATGGAAGTTATAAATAACATTGCTAAGGGCTTAAAGAAAGTTCAAAATATTTATTTAAGATTAACTCCAGGAATAGAGGCACATACACATGAATATATAAAAACAGGGCAAATTGATTCTAAATTTGGATTTGCACCAGTTGAAAATATAATAATGGATGCAGTTAAGCAAGCTATTTCATATGATAACATTTGTTTAAAGGGGCTTCATTGCCACATAGGTTCACAAATATTTGATTTAGAGCCATACGCTGATGCTGCTGAGATTATGTTAGGATTCATCAAAGATATTAAGGATGAAACAGGATATGAAATAACAGAATTAGATTTAGGAGGAGGTTTTGGAATTTATTATACTGATGAAGATGCACCAAAACCAACAAATAGATATTGTGAAGTAATTCTAGAAAAAGTCGATGAAGTTTGTGAAAAGTTAAATATAACAAAGCCTATATTAACAATTGAGCCAGGTAGATCTATAGTTGGAAATGCAGGAACAACTTTATATACTATTGGAGCAGTAAAAGAAATTCCAGAAGTAAGAAAATATGTAGCAGTAGATGGGGGGATGACAGATAATATTAGACCATCATTATACAAAGCAAAATATGATTGTGGAATTATTGATAATGTAATAGATAATAACAATGAGTTAGTTACTATAGCAGGAAAATGTTGTGAGAGTGGAGATATATTAATTGAGAATATATTACTTCCTAAAGTTAAAACAGGAGATGTACTTGCAATTACAACTACAGGAGCATATGGCTATTCAATGTCTAGTAATTATAACAAAAATCCAAGGCCAGCAGTTGTTATGGTTAATGAAGGCGAAGCAAGAATTATATGTAAAAGACAAAGTTTTGAAGATTTAATTAGTAATGAATTAATATAATAATTTTTTTAGTAAGGGTAATTCAAATTAAGGTATTTGAATTGCCCTATTATAGTTAGTATGAAAAAATATATGTCATATTAAGCAATAAACTTAATACAATATCATATACTGTGTTTGAAACTTTCAAATTATGATATACTTAATAATAGGATATTTATTAAGGAGGAAGTATGATAGAACATTTTATTATTGATAGAGTTGAAGATGATATATATGTGTTAGAAGATGAAGATGGTAACATAAATGACATAAAAAAATGTTATATTAAAACAGAAGCAGTTGAGGGAGATGTATTGATAAAGAAAGATATATATTTCTATGTAGATAAAGAAGAAACTGAAAAAAGAAAAAGAGAAATAGGTAAATTAATGAAAGGTTTATGGGTGGATTAATTATGGAAAATGATCTTTTAAAAGACATTGATTTTAAAGAAGAAAATAAGGATAAAAAGAAAAAAAATTTTTTTTATGAATGGGGATTACCAATAATATCTGCCGTTATACTAGCGTTATTAATAAATAAATTTTTATTATTTAAAGTTTACATACCAAGTGGATCAATGATACCAACTTTAAATATAGAGGATAGATTATTTGTATCAAGAGTATATAATCCAGAAAATTTAAAGCGTGGAGATGTGGTTGTTTTTGATTCTAAAGAACTTGGAGAGGTATTAATTAAAAGATTAATAGGTTTGCCAGGAGATCATATAGAAATTATTAATGGTATTGTAAGTATAAATGGTGAAATTTTAGAGGAACCTTATGTTCAAAATAAGGATACATTCAATGGAGTGTTTGATGTACCAGAAGGAAAGTACTTCTTCTTAGGTGATAATAGACCAGATTCAAAGGATAGTAGATTGTGGATTAATCCATATATTGCATCAGAAGATATAATGGGAAAAGCACAGGTTAAGATATATCCATTTAAAGATTTTGGTAGTATTAAATAGTGGCATTTTAAGAAAGGACGGATATTTTAATGAAAGAAAATAATAAAGATAAGAAAAAGAAGAATGACGAAAACCCAAAAGGTAAATCAACCTTAATTTACTTTGCAGTGGTTTTAGTTATATTAGTTATAGTAAATTATACTTCACAAAACTTTATGAATAAGGAAATTACTTATAATGAATTTAGAACATTATTAAGTGAGAAGAAAATTGATAAGGTAGTTATAACAAGTGAAAATTTAATAATTAC
>JBOFVP010000033.1:0-1105 GCA_051653165.1 Clostridium sp. | reverse complement strand
ATATATTAGAGTTAGAAAATGTGCTTAATAGCAGAATAACAGTTTGCAGTAGATATATTGGTAGTACTAAAACAATTAGGGATTTAGGTTTAGATTAAAGGGATGGTATATAAAATAAAAAAAAGATGATAGTACAAGGTATACATTAAAAGATGTAAAAAGAATTCTCAATGAAGATTAACAGAGTAATTCAGAAGGAGGAATAAGAAATGTTTCCATATAAAGAATTTGAAAGAGTAGAGAGAGAAAAGATAAGAAGAAGTTCTAAAAAAAGAGAAGTTAAACAATGTGTAAATTGTGGTAGTTTTAAAAATTTAACTGATGGAGAAACTGTGATTTATACAAAAGATAGAAATTTGAAATTTGTTGCAGTATGTGATATTCATTGTAAAAAGTCTTTTGTGAAAAGAGAGATAAGTGATTTGCAAAACAAAATAGAATGGCTTAAAAATGAGTTGGAGGAATAATGATGAAAGTTAAAATATCAGACCTATTGTTAGCACTATATTCAGATGAATTTATAAGGTGTTTAATGAAATACTTAGATGAAATTTATTTCCCAACATCAAACTTAGAAGTTGAATTAAGCACCCAAGAGTGGGGTAATTGTTGTTTAGTTATAAAAGATTATGATTCAGAAGGTATTAAAACTTCTCATAATGAAATTAATATGATAGACATATTAGACTATAGGTTATGGGAAGGTAGAGATATAGAAATTGATGTAATGGACTATTTGTGTTCAGTAGGGTTAGAAGAAAATATTGAATTTTTTGATGACATGGATGATAGATATGGTCATTATGAACTGGAGGATTAAATGGATAATTTAGATAGGTTAAAGAGAGAGATTTATCACCATATAGATATAGTTAAACAAAAAGAATATAAAGGTGAGATTATGAATAGCATTTACGTTAAAGGTTATGTAGAGGGGTTGCAAGATGTCCTAAAGGTTATACAAGAGATTAATGATAAACCTATGTTAATAAACAAAGATATTTTAAGGGAGGATTTGGATGAGTAAAAGAGTTGATTTAAATTGGGAACAATTAGAATATATAAAAAGAGATTTACAAGAACATTCTAATGGTCATTTTGATGG
>JBOFVP010000032.1:0-1688 GCA_051653165.1 Clostridium sp. | reverse complement strand
TCCTCCTAATTCAAAGAAATTATCTGTAATACTAATATTTTCATAAGATAAAACTTCTTTCCATACCTCAGCTATCTTTTTTTCTATCTCTGTGGTTGGTTCTATATATTCATTCTTTATTACTGAATTTTCATCTGGTGCTGGCAATGACTTTTTGTCAATTTTCTTATTTGCATTTAAAGGCATCTTTTCAATTTCTACATAATAGCTTGGTATCATATACTGTGGTAGTTTTTCCATTAAAGAAAGTTTAATGTCCTCCTTTTTAACATCACCACTACAAACGTAATATGCACACAGACCTACTGTGTTTTTATTTTCATCTTCTATAGCTACAACTACTGCTTCTTTTATTTTATCATTACTTAATATTTCTTTTTCTATTTCACCTAACTCTATTCTAAATCCTCTTATCTTTACTTGATTATCTATTCTATCTAGGAATTCAATATCACCACTTGGTAGATATCTTACTAAATCACCAGTTGCATAAATAATTTCTTCTTGGTTAAATGGATTTTTTATAAACTTTTCTCTATTTAGGTCTTCTCTATTTAAGTATCCTAAAGAAACAGCATCTCCACCTATATATAACTGACCTTGTACTCCTATTGGTTTCAATCTTAAACTTTCATCTAATACATATAATTTAGTGTTAGTAAGAGCTTTACCAATTGGCACAGTTACTTGGTTTTCTGAAATTGTATCAATATTATAATAAGTTGCAAATACTGCAGTTTCTGTTGGTCCATATACATGCATTAACTTATCTCTTCCTAGAGTGTTAAATGCTTTTCTTACATGTTCTACAGATACTCTTTCCCCTCCAAATAATATCTTTCTCATACCCTTCAATGCTTCTAAATTACTATCAACAATGACATTAAATAAAGCTGTAGTCATAAATGCTATAGTTATTCCTTTAGTAGCTATAACATTGGATAGTTTATCCACTGATAATATTGTACCTTTATCTACACCTACTAAGGTTGAGCCATTTAATAATGCTCCAAATATATCAAATACTGACCCATCAAATGCATGATTTGATATTTGTAATAATATATCATTTTCATTTATATTAATGTAATTATTGTCTTTTACAACACGGATTACATTCTTGTGCATTACTAAAGTTCCTTTAGATTGTCCCGTTGACCCTGATGTATATATAATATAACAAACTGAATTTAAAGTATTAGCTATATCAAGATTGCTACCTGGATTATTCTTAAGACCTTCATCATTTACTAGTAAAATATTAATATCTCTACAAATTCTACTCTTTAATGACTCTTCTGTAATAATAACCTTTGCATTACTGTCCTCAAGCATATAATCAATACGACTATTAGGATATTCATCATTAATAGGTACATAAATAGCTCCGGCTTTTAAAACTGCAAAAATGGATGCATATACCTCTAATCCTCTATTTAATAAAATTGCTACTTTATCCCCTGGGGTTACTCCTCTTTCTTTAAGTTCCCATGCAATCTCATTAGCTCTTTTATTTAACTCTCCATAACTTAATTTATCTTGGTTAAATATAACTGCTGTTTTTTCAGGATTCTTTTCCACTTGCTCTTCAAAATATTTTTCTAGGGTTTTAGTATTATCATAACTTTTGTTTGCATCATTAAAAGTATTTAATAACTTTTGTTTTTGTAAATTATCTACTATATCTA
>JBOFVP010000031.1:0-9009 GCA_051653165.1 Clostridium sp. | reverse complement strand
TAAAACAAGCATACACATTTGACGATGTATTACTAGTTCCAAACAAATCAGAGATATTACCAAATCAGGTAAGTTTAAAAACCAAATTAACAAAAACAATAACATTAAATATTCCACTATTAAGTGCAAGTATGGATACAGTAACAGAATCAAAAATGGCTATCGCAATAGCAAGAGAAGGTGGAATTGGTATAATCCACAAAAACATGAGTATTGAAGCTCAAGCACAAGAAGTGGACAAAGTTAAAAGACAAGAAAATGGGATAATAACAGATCCGATATTCTTATCACCAAACAATACAATACAAGATGCAGAAAACTTAATGTCACAATACAGAATATCAGGTGTTCCAGTAACAGTTAACGGAAAACTTGTTGGAATAATAACAAATAGAGACATAACTTTTGAAACAGATTTCTCAAGAAAAATAGATGAGGTAATGACAAAAGAAAACTTAATAACAGCAGGACCAAACTGCACAATGGAAGAAGCTAAAGAAATATTAAAAAGAAATAAGATAGAAAAACTTCCTTTAGTAGATGAAGAAAATAATCTTAAAGGATTAATAACAATTAAAGATATTGAAAAGGCAAGAATTTATCCAAATGCAGCAAAGGATATAAAAGGAAGATTACTTTGTGGAGCAGCTGTTGGTGTAACAGGAGATATGCTTGAAAGAGTAGATGCTTTATATAAGGCTGGAGTAGATATAATAACAATTGATACAGCTCATGGTCACTCAAAGGGTGTAATGGATGCAGTAACAAAGGTTAAGGGAATATACCCTGACTTACAGGTTATTGCAGGAAATGTAGCAACACCAGAAGCAACAGAAGATTTAATTAAAGCTGGAGCAGACTGTGTTAAGGTTGGGATTGGACCAGGATCAATTTGTACAACAAGAGTAGTTGCTGGAGTTGGAGTTCCTCAATTAACAGCAGTTATGGATTGTGCAGAGGTTGGAAAGAAGTACGGAGTTCCTGTAATCGCTGATGGAGGAATAAAGTATTCAGGAGATATAGTTAAGGCTTTAGCTGTTGGAGCTTGTGCAGCTATGATGGGAAGTATGTTTGCAGGTTGTGAAGAAGCACCAGGAGAAATAGAAATGTATCAAGGAAGAAGCTACAAGGTTTATAGAGGAATGGGTTCTTTAGGAGCTATGGCAAATGGTTCTAAGGATAGATACTTCCAAGATGGAAATAAGAAGTTAGTTCCAGAAGGGGTTGAAGGAAGAATTGCATTTAAGGGAGCAGTACAAGATACTATATTCCAACTATTAGGTGGAATAAGATCAGGTATGGGTTACTTAGGTTCAAAGGATTTAGATACTCTATACAATACAGCTACAATGGTTGTTCAAACATCAGCTGGTCTTAGAGAGAGTCATCCTCATGATATCAATATAACTAAGGAAGCACCGAACTATAGTGTAAATTAATTGATGAATCATTCACAATCTGTGGTATAATTATCATGGATTGTGAATTTATACAAATAAAAAATGACTAAATTAAGTGGAGGTTTTTATGAGTAGAGAGTTAGTATTAATAGTTGACTTTGGTGGACAGTATAATCAACTGATTGCTAGAAGAGTTAGAGAATGTGGAGTGTATTGTGAAATAATACCTTATACATATACAATAGAGCAAATAAGAGAAAAAAATCCTAAGGGTATAATATTTACTGGTGGGCCAAACTCAGTTTATGGAGATAATACACCAAAGGTTGATCAAGGGATATTTGAATTAGGAGCTCCAGTACTTGGAATCTGTTATGGAGATCAACTTATGGCACATCTTTTAGGTGGTAAGGTTGAAACTGCTCCAGTTAGAGAATATGGAAAAACTTCTGTTAATTTAGATAGTACTTCAAAGTTACTTGAAGGAATAAATGAAAAAGAAATTTGTTGGATGAGTCATACTGACTATGTAAGTGAAGCTCCAGCAGGATTTAAGGTTATAGGTCACACTGATGTATGTCCTATTGCTGCAATGGAAAACGTAGAAAGAGGACTTTATGGGGTTCAATTCCATCCAGAAGTTGAACATACACCATTTGGTCAAAAAATGCTTCAAAACTTCCTATATAATATATGTGAGTTAAAGCAAGATTGGACAATGGCTTCTTTTGCACAAGAAAAAATTCAAGAGGTTAAGAATTTAGTTGGAGATAGAAAAGTACTTTGTGCTTTATCAGGTGGAGTTGATTCATCAGTTGCTGCTATGATAGTGCATAAGGCTATAGGACATAACTTAACTTGTATCTTCGTTGATCATGGTTTATTAAGAAAAGACGAGGGAGATACTGTTGAGAGAGTATTTAAGAAAGAGTTTGATATGAATATTATCAGAGTTAATGCTGCTGATAGATTCTTAGGAAAGCTTAAGGGAGTTTCAGATCCAGAAACTAAGAGAAAAATTATAGGTGAAGAGTTTATTAGAGTGTTTGAAGAAGAAGCTAACAAACTTGGACAAATAGATTTCTTAGTTCAAGGAACAATATACCCTGATATAGTTGAAAGTGGAACAAATACTTCTGCTACAATTAAATCACATCATAATGTTGGGGGACTTCCTGAGGATATGAAGTTTGCTTTAATTGAACCTTTAAGAGAATTATTTAAGGATGAGGTTAGAGCAGTTGGGGAAGAACTTGGAATTCCTCATAAATTAGTATGGAGACAACCGTTCCCAGGACCAGGTTTAGCTATTAGAGTTCTTGGTGAAATCACTGATGAAAAGCTTGAAATAGTTAGAGAATCTGATGCTATATTTAGAGAAGAGGTTGCTAACGCTGGATTAGATGAATCAATTTGGCAATACTTCACTTGCTTACCTAATATAAAATCAGTTGGTGTTATGGGTGACGAAAGAACTTATAGCCATACTGTAGCAATTAGAGCGGTAACTTCAAGTGATGCTATGACTTCAGAATGGGCTAGATTACCATATGACTTATTAGATTTAGTTTCTAGAAGAATAGTTAATGAGGTTAAGAATGTTAATAGAATAGTTTATGATGTAACTTCAAAACCACCAGCAACTATTGAGTGGGAATAATATAAACAAAAGAATCAACCCATTGTGGTTGGTTCTTTTTTAAATAATGAAAACATATGCAAAAAATAAATGGTTATACTTTAGTGCAATCAGATATATACTAATTAAGTAGGGAATTAAATTTAGCTGAAAATTTGGTTAAACAAGAAAATTTTGATATAATTATAAATATATAATACAATTAACCAAAAAAGCATATAACATAACTATATAAATTTGGAGGTAAAAATTATGACATTAAAATTAGACTTAACAAAAACAGCACCATACTTATTAAATCATGAAGTGGAATACATGCAAGATTTAGTAACAGCAGCACATAATAAAATACATGAAAAAACAGGAGCAGGAAGTGACTTTTTAGGATGGGTAGATCTTCCTGTTAATTACGATAAAGTAGAATTTGAAAGAATAAAAAAAGCAGCAGAAAAAATTAGAGAAAACTCAGAAGTTTTAATAGTAATTGGAATAGGTGGTTCATACTTAGGGGCAAGAGCTGCAATAGAAATGTTAAGCAACAGCTTCCATAACTGCTTAAATAATGAACAAAGAAAAGCACCGCAAATATTCTTTGTAGGAAACAACATTAGTTCAACATATATGAATCATTTATTACAAGCTGTAGAAGGAAAAGAAATAAGCGTAAATGTTATTTCTAAATCAGGAACAACTACAGAACCGGCTATAGCATTTAGAATCTTTAAAAAGCTACTTGAAAACAAATATGGAGTAGAAGGAGCAAAAGAAAGAATATTTGCTACAACTGATAAAGCAAGAGGTGCTTTAAAAACATTAGCTGATGCAAAAGGTTATGAAACTTTTGTAATTCCTGATGATGTTGGAGGAAGATTCTCAGTATTAACAGCAGTTGGATTATTACCAATAGCAGTGGCTGGAATTAGCATAGATGAAATGATGAAGGGTGCAGCTGATGCAAGGGAAGAATTCTCTAACCCATCTTTAAAAGAAAATATTTGTTACCAATATGCAGCAGCAAGAAATGCGCTATATAATAAAGGTAAGTCAATAGAAGTTTTAGTAAACTATGAACCACAAGTACATTTCTTTAATGAATGGTGGAAACAATTATACGGAGAATCAGAAGGAAAAGACAATAAAGGAATATTCCCAGCAGCAGTTGACTTCTCAACAGACCTTCACTCAATGGGACAATACATCCAAGAGGGAAGAAGAGATATATTTGAAACAGTAATAAACATTGAATCAGTATCAGAAAAGGTTGTTATTGAAGCAGAAGCGGAAGATATTGATGGATTAAATTTCTTAGCTGGAAAAGATATGGACTTTGTTAATAAGAAAGCTTTCCAAGGAACATTATTAGCACATAATGATGGTGGAGTACCAAACATGATACTTAATGTACCAGAATTCTCACCATATTACTTTGGACAATTAGTTTACTTCTTTGAAAAGGCTTGTGGAGTTAGTGGATATGTATTAGGTGTTAATCCATTTGACCAACCAGGAGTTGAGGCATATAAGAAGAACATGTTTGCTTTACTTGGTAAGCCTGGATATGAAGAATTGAAGGCTCAATTAGAGGAAAGATTATAAGATGAAGATAGTAATTGATGGAGATGCTTGCCCAAGCATCTCCTTAATTGAAAATATAGCTAAAAAACATGATATACCTGTTTTAATATACTGTGACATACATCATTATATATTTTCCACATATTCAGAGGTTAAGGTTGTGGATGATGGCTTTAATAGTGTGGATATGTATGTTGTTAATGCAACAGAAAAAAATGATATTGTAGTTTCTCAGGATTATGGTGTTGCAGCAATAGCTCTTGGAAAAGATGCTAAGGTTATAAATCCTAAAGGATATATTTATACTAACGAAAATATAGATAGACTATTAGAAGAGAGACACATAGCACAGGTTATTAGAAGAGGTGGAGGAAGGCTAAAGGGTCCAAGGAAAAGAAGTAAAGAGGATGATGATAGGTTATTAAATAATTTAAGAAAATTAATAGAACAATGTAGAATGTAGTAATCCTAAGTATAAATAAAGACTTAGGTTTTTCTATTTGACGATTAATGTTGGAATAAATGTTATTGTAAGGTGTAGAATCTTTCCATTAAGTTTTATATAATAATATATAGAGAATTGAAAAATATGGTATAAACATGGGAGAAGATAATGGGGTATTTGAGGTGAGAGTAATGGAAGAGACTAAGGTGTTGTTTAGTGTCATTGATAATGGTGGATTTGGTAAATTTAAAATAAAGGCGTTAGAAAAGGCAGATAAATATAAGTTTGTAATTGGGCAAAATGGTGTCTGGAATATTTTAAAAGATTTTTCAGAGGAGAATTTTACTGTATGGGGACCAGAGCGAGCTGGAAAGTATATGTTTTTAATACAGGGAAAAAATGAAGGTTCTGAAAAGCCTTTTGATTTTGTAACAAGAGAGGTATTTACAGTGGGAGAACAAGAGAAAAAGAAATTAATAAAGGATATAGAGCTAGAAAAAAAAGAAGTTAAGGTGGGAGAAAAGCTAAAAATAAATGTACTAACTGATGAGGACACGTTATTGTTTAGATTTTGGCAAAAAACTAATGGTGGATGGGAGCCCATCAGAGATTACACTACAGAGGCTTCGTTAAATTACACAGCTATAGAGGGTGGAGAGAAAGAAATTTTAATAGAATGTAAAACTCCTGAATCAACAGAAAATTTTGATGAGTTTACAACAGTAAGATTTTTAGTTAAAGACCCAGGTAAAATAGAAATCATTGATTTTAAATGCTTAACAGAAGAATTATTAATTAATGATGAATTGGTATTTAAGGTTTCAACAACTCATGATGAGGGTAGACCTTTATTATATAAATTCTTTAAAATTAGTAAAAATGGTAAGGCTGTATGTATTCAAGATTTTTCATCAAGAAGAATTGTTGGATATCAAGAGAAGGAACCAGGAGAATATAAGCTTCTATGTTTAGTTAAAGATATTTTAAGTAATAAAGAATTTGATGATAGAGCAATTATTGTATACAACGTAAAATCATATAACCCTATACTTATTAAAAGCTTAACTACTAATATGAATTCCCCTCAAATAACTGATAGTGAAATAATAATTAAAACAGAAGTTATTGGTGGAAGAGAAAGATTATATAGATTTGAAATTGAAGGTCCTGTTGCAGAGGATAGTGGTTATAAGAGGGGAAATGAAATTATATGGAAGCCTAAGGTTGAGGGAACATATAGAATAACTCTTTATGCAAAGGATATATCATATAATGGTGAGTATGAAGATAAAAAGAGCTTAGATTTTCATATTGAGAAAAAGGGAGAAAAGCCTGTAAGGATTAATGATATAATAACAGATTGTAAAAAGACTATGGTTGTTGGTCAAACTGCAAATATAAAGGTAGTGGCTGATGGTGGAATAGAATTAAGTTATGAATTTTTAATATATAAGAACAATAAAGAAATGAATAGAGTTAGTTATTCTAAAACAAATTGGGTTAACTTTACTCCGGATGAAAAAGGTGATTATGAAATTGAAGTAAGGGTAAAAGATAAATTTTCATCAAAGGAATTTGATTCAAACACCTTTATTTATTTGAAGGCAAAGGACTATTTGCCAGGGGAAATTGATTATGTTCTTACAACAAATAAAGAGAATTATATTGTTGGAGATACAATAGAGTTAGAATTAATATCTCAGAATACAAAGTATGTACTAATAAAATATATAACTAAAATTAATGGGCATATTGTTGAGGAAACTGATTTTATAAAAAATAAGAAATTAAAAATAACTCCAAAGTGTCCAGGTAAATATGTTTTTGAACTTTACGCAAAAAATGTTAAGTGTACAGAGGATTTTGATAGCAAGAAAGAAGTTATCATAAATGTTGGAGAGGCTACACCTATTACTTCAACAAAAGTAACTTTATCTAAAGAAATTATAAAAGCTAACGAAGAAGTTAATATAGGCTTTAGTAGTGTTGGAGGCAAGGATGTTTGTTATGAGGTTTATCTAATGGAAAAGGGAAATTGGATAAAAGCTCAAGAGTATAGCAAAAAGAATTACTACACTTTTATACCATTTACAACAGGAGAATATAGGGTATTGGTATTGGCTAAGAGCTTCTATAAAAAAGTTAACTATGAGGACTTTGATGAATTAAGCTTCATTGTTGAGTAATAAATTGGAGTGTTTGGGATGAAGATAGATAATGTACAAGATATGTTTTCAATGATGATGATGAAAAATGTTATGAAGCAATCTTTTGGTGATGGAATGCAATTTGAAATTGTATACCAAAGCATGATGGATTCTATGAAGGATTCTTATAAAGGTGAGGGAGATAATGCTTTTATACAGAATAGTGGAAGAGGTCAAAGATTAGATAAACTTGAGATGCAAATGGTTGGGCAAAATAATTATAGCAATGTAAGTAGTGCCTTATTGAATAATAGTTTTAAAAATGAATATAAACAAGATTCAGAGGTTAGTAGTGTGTTTATGAAAAAACTCATTAATGAAACACAAGATACTAAAATGAAGAGAATATATACAGCAGTTGATAAGTATTCAACAGAGTATAATGTTGATCCTAAGCTAGTTTTAGCTGTAATAAAAACTGAATCAAACTTTAATCCTAATACAAAATCAAGTGCTGGAGCTATGGGATTAATGCAATTAATGCCCTTTAATTGCGAAGCATTTAATGTGAAAAATCCATATGATATTGAAGAGAATATCAGAGGGGGAGTAGCACATCTTAAGGAGTATTTAGATAAATACAATGGAGATGTTGAAATGGCGTTGATGGCATATAACGGTGGACCAACTAGAATGAGCAAAAGGGGAGTTACTTCTCCAGAGCATATATATAAAATGCCAAAGGAAACACAAAATTATGTTCCAAAGGTATTAAAGTATTATAAAGAAGAAAAATTTAGACCTTAATATAAGTGGTGATACAAAATAAAAAAAGTATCACCATTTAAAGTTTTAAGGTATAATAATAGGACGAAAAGGAGTGATTTATTTGGAACGTTTAGATAAAATAATTTCAAACTTAGGATATGGTAGTAGAAAAGAAGTGAAATCAATAGTTAAAAAGGGATTAATAACTGTTGATGGAAATGTTGTTAAGGATAATGGATTATTAATAGATCCTGAAAAATCAAGAATAGTTATTAATGGGGAAGAAATTTTCTATAGAGAATACATATATTTAATGATGAATAAACCTGATGGGGTTATTTCGGCAACTTTTGATAATAGAGATGAGACTGTTGTTGATTTATTAGAGGTTGACCATCAAGCATTTGCTCCGTTTCCAGTAGGAAGATTAGATAAGGATACAGTTGGATTATTATTCTTAACTAATGATGGTGAGTTGAATCATAGATTAATATCACCTAAGTGGAAGGTAGATAAGATTTATTATGCAAAAATAAATAAGAAGGTTACAGATAAGGATGTTGTAGCTTTTAAAAATGGAATAACTCTAGATGATGGTTATGAATGTAAGGAAGCTAAATTGGAAATACTAAATGCTAGTGATGATGGTTCGGAAGTTATGGTAACAATTCAAGAAGGGAAGTTCCATCAAGTTAAAAGAATGTTTGAAGCTGTTGGAAAAGAAGTTGTTTACCTAAAGAGAACTGAATTTGGAGGGATACCGTTAGATGAAGAATTAGAAGAGGGCGAATATAGAGAACTTACGGAAGAGGAAATAAACCATTTAAAAGGATTTTAACGAATAATATACAAAAATGAAATTTTAATATTCATAAAAATAAAATTTAATAATAATATTTACAAAAAAACTTGCATTTTCAAAGTTAATAAAATATAATATCTATGCAAGGATAAATAAAAGGATAAATAGCCCCCTTTTTATTTATTGCTTATTGCTAAAGCGCAACCTAGCCCCAAGGGTTGCGTTTTTTATTA
>JBOFVP010000030.1:0-1349 GCA_051653165.1 Clostridium sp. | reverse complement strand
GGATAATGAGTAGTTGTTTCTACAACCTCCACCATTTCTATCACCATGTAGTGCCTCATCACATGGAAGAGGGGAAATAATTGTAACCTTAATATCTTTTAAATTTCTAAAAATAATTTCAACAAAGCTTTTAATATTTAAAGCAATTTCTCTTGGTGATGACATTAGTGTATTGCCTAAATCATTTGTTCCAACCATTAGTACAACATGATTAGGCTTGTATTTAATAACACCCTCATCTACAAACCAAAGGAGTGCTTTTGAGGTGATTCCAGCTATTCCACAATTATTAAAATTATTAATGAAAGGGAAGTAGTTAGCTATATCCATAAATTCTGTAATAGAATCACCAATAAATAAAACCCCATTCTCCTTGCAACATCTATTACCTTCAATAATACTAAGCATTCTTTTTAACTGTAGCTCCCTTAATTGATAAATACTAGGATTGTATAACATATTTTCTCTCATAAAAACCTCCTTAAACAATTACATTTATAATTATAAAGGAGAAATTAAAAATATAAAAGTATTTTGGAGAAAAAACACCAAAAATAAAAAAATGGTGAAAAAATGTTGACAATATCTTTGAAAACATATACAATGATGTTAAAGAAGGACAAACCTTGTAGAAAAAACAATATAAATTTTTTAGGGAGGAAATTTCAAATGATAAAAAATTTAAAAGGAAAGTTAATAGTTTCATGTCAAGCACTTGAAAATGAACCTCTTCATTCATCCTTTATAATGGGAAGAATGGCATTAGCAGCTAAGGAAGGTGGAGCATCAGCCATAAGAGCTAATAGTGTTGAGGATATTAATGAAATTAAAAAAACAACTAATTTACCTGTTATAGGAATAATTAAAAGAGATTATGAAGATTCAGAAATTTACATAACAGCTTCTAAAAGAGAAGTAAAAGAACTTTTAGAAACAGAGGTAGAAATTATAGCATTAGATTGTACAAATAGAAAAAGACCAAATAATGAGTCATTAAAGGAACTTATAGATATGATGCATGAAGAGGGAGCTCTAGTAATGGCTGATATATCCACTTACGAAGAGGGAGTTGAAGCTGAGAAACTTGGTGTTGATATAGTTTCAACAACCTTATCAGGGTATACACCATATACTAAAAAAATAGAGGGACCAGATTTTGAACTATTAGAAAAGCTAGTAAAAGATTTAAAAACTCCAGTATTTTGCGAGGGAAGAATAAATACTCCAGAGGAAGCAAAAAAAGCTTTAGAATTAGGAGCATATTCAGTAATTGTAGGTGGTGCAATTACAAGACCAGTAGGAATAACTGAGAGATTTATAAATGCTATAAACTAAAAGAAAAATGGAGG
>JBOFVP010000029.1:0-2126 GCA_051653165.1 Clostridium sp. | reverse complement strand
GGTAGGGTGTGCTATAGTTTGTCCATACAGTACCAAGTCAACATGGATATTAGATAAGTATTGGTATCCAAATATGTACAAAAGATGGCATAATATATTAGAAAGAGATTTTATAGAAAATAAGAAAGCTCCTATAATGAATTGCACCTTAGAAGAATATCACACTGCATGGAATGGTGGAATGGTAAGAGATTTTCCCACTAAAGAAGTTGTAGACGAATTTGCAAAACAACAAGGTTTAGATGTAAATATAGCTGCAAAGTATTTTAGTAAAAAATGTATGTGTTGTAATCGAAAATTAAAAAAGGATGATATAGCGTTAAGTATGAAATTCTTTGGTAGACATATAGAAAACTTTAAATGTTCAAGCTGTATAAGCGAAGAATTTAAAACAACAAAGAAAGAATTAAAAAGTAGAATAGAACAATTTAAGAATCAAGGGTGCGATTTATTTTAATAAATTAATTAAAGCTGTTGTAAATATAGTAAAAATATGTTATAATTAATTAGGGGATTAACCTCCCCTAAAATCTTAATTTTAATAAAAAGGTGGTGAAAGTGTGGATTTTCTAGGGCTTATAATATGTGGAATAGTAATGATAATGGCAATGTTTTTTTGGGCTATGGTAATTTATCTAGCATTGCTAGCTGGTTGCGTGTCAATTGATATTATAATTGATGAAATAAATAAATTAAAAAGGAGGTGAATAAAATGTATGAAAAGAATTTAAATTCAAGTCAAAAGAGAAGAGTGGAAAGAGATAATAGAAGATTTGAAGATTATTGTAGAGAGTATAAGGATGAATGGTGTTATAGAGATGGAATTGAGACCATAACAGGTGTTCAAGTAGGGTAATACATATTAAAAAAGAAAATAAATTAAAAGTGGTGAACGGAGATGGAGAAACAATTTAGAATACATAGTGTAGACACTAAAGCTTTTTACTCAGAAGAAGAAAATAAATTGAATTTAAAAAGGTTTAAAATAAAAGAACAAATAGACTTAATAGAATCGTGGGCTTTATATTCTATCAATGAGGATAGGGAGATAAAATATAATGATTACAAGTCAATAAATGAAGAGTATAAAGAAATAAAGAAAACAAAAGATAAAGCTCCTGATAAGGAGGTAAGGTATAAAGAGTTAAGGAAAATATTTGAGCCTAAAAAAGTAAGAGTAAAGAAAGATAAAAATAATTATAAGACTGCACAAGAATTAGAATTAGAAAGAAGTTTATTAGAAAACAAAATTAAAAAGAATGACAAAGAGAAAATTAAAGAGTTTTTGTGTGGTAATGAAGATTATGAGTTACTTAAAGACGAATATAGTGATATAAACAAACAATTAACATTACTTATGGCTAAAACAAACAATAGAGTTTTAAATCCAAAAGCATTAAACGAATATAGTCAAATAACATTATTTGATAATTCACTAAGCAGAACTATGGAGATAGAAGAAGATGAGTTGAATTTGGATATTATAGTTGTTAGGGCATATCATTATAAAGTTCTAGAACAACTTATAACTAATGGATTTGATTACATAGATATTGATGGTGTGGTATGTAAATATAGAGTATTTACTGCAAGTGCGGGGCAAATAAGAACTAAAAAAGTTATATTCATTAAAGAGGAGAAATGGAATAAATATGAGAAATCTTTAATGTGTGGTTTAACCATAGATAAGATTAACAAAAGCAAAGAAAAAGGGTGTAATATAAATAAGTTTCTTGCGTATTTAGCCCTGTGTAACAGTGCTACCGATGAAATAGAGGGGTTCGATATTGACAGGTGTATTGTTGTGGAAGATTATGAAACTATGGTTAATGGAGATGTTAGTTATATAGATAATGTTACATTTGAGGTAACTGATAGGAATATGGATATACCTATGCCTCACTCAGATGGATGTGGTTGGATAAATCCAAAGGTATGTAACAAGAATTTTATGATAAGACTACCTTGGGTTAAAGGGTTAATGACACCAGTTGACTACATAAAGTTTTGTGACAAGTTCAATAATAGCATTTATAAGATAAAAGACATATATGGAAAAGAATATGACTTAAAAGTGGACAATATTGATTATGTGTTTACAAAATCACAGTTTAAAATGTGGAAAT
>JBOFVP010000028.1:0-5296 GCA_051653165.1 Clostridium sp. | reverse complement strand
TATCATTCTGATACAATTGTTTGATTTTTTTTCTAGAAACCTCATCACCAATATTTGAATATCTTAATCCATCAAATACAGCCTTACTCTTGAGATTAAATTCATCATACTGATTAAACCAATTAAATACATCCTTCCAATACTCATTAACACTTGCCCCTTCAAATTCCCTTCTTAATGTTAGTACAAGTTCATTAAAAGTTGGTATAGGTGCTGTTACCTTGTTCCATTCATCAGAAATATCTTTGATGTTATAAATATCACTTTCCTCTTTTAATTGTTTAAACATCTTTTTTAGCTTTGGTATAATAATTGATGATCTTAGAGATTTCCCCTCAAAATCAGCCATAGGATAAGAAATCATCATATACTCACTTGGAATAGTTAATGCTGTGTATACCATAAATTGCTCTTCAAAAGCTCTTGATTTGGTTGAAGATGCTAACTCAATTCCTCTCTCTAATAATAGTTCTCTATCCCTATCAGATAATATTCCTTCCTCTTTACTAGCACTTGGAAGCACACCATCATTAACTCCAACTATATATAAAGCTTTTATATCTCTTCCTTTTATTCTCGCTATATCACCTATATTAACTTGATCTAAAGCAACTGGAATAGTTGATATTTCTTTCCCTTGAAATCCTGTCATTAATATTTTATGAAACTCATATATAGTTACTTCATCATTACCTAAAACATCAACTGCCTGATCTAATATCTCCATAACTATTTTAGGAACCTGTGAATATTCTTTTACCTTATCTTCTAATCCAATTTCCTCAAAATTATTTATCCACTCTTCAACTCTTTGTAATACATTTAACTCCTCTAAAAATTCATATAATCCAATACACAACTCCCTAACCTTATGAGTTCCCTTAATCTTTGAGTTTAAATTTAATAATGGAGTTCTAACCTCTTCCATTATCTCTTTAATTTCAAGCTCCTCCCCTTGTATATCTTTTTCATTATCTACACTCCATCCACCATCATTAACCAACTCAGTAGTCCATTTATATCCTTTAATACCATGTGCTAAAACATAGTTTTCTAGCTTATCTATATATTCTAAATCTAATCCTGTTAAACCACTTTTTAAGTATTTAAATATACTCTCATAGCTCCAATTTTTATTTATAATATCAATAGCTGATAATATTAGTACTATTAATGGATTACTTAAAACCTGTGTCTTTTTATCTAAATAAAAAGGAATACCATAATCATTAAATATTACAGAGGTTACCTTTTCATACTCATCTTCATTTCTACAAATAATAGCTATATCATTATACCTATAACCTTTATCCCTAACTAACTCTAATATATCCTTAGCCACTACCTCCATCTCATCATAGCTATTATTCGCTTTATATAATCTTAAATTATTTATTGTAGCTGAATATTCCTTGAATGGATAATAGAAAAAATGTCTTTCTATATGGGCTAGTTCTTCTGATTTAATAAATCTCTTACTTATTTTTTGATTTAAATTTATAGGTTCCTTATACCCTATATGATTTTCAGTCATTAGCTTTAATATTTTATTTTCAGTATTCTTAATAACATTAAAAATATCTGTTACATCACCTTCACTACCATTTCCAAGTTCATCTATACATAAAGTGATATTTATTGTTTTACATCTTTTGGCTAATAGCTTAATTATTTCTAACTGTTGTGGTGTAAATGTAGTAAATTCATCTATCCATATCTCAGCACCATCATATAAATCACAGTATTCTAATTTCTCAGCTAACATTGTTAATTCATCATCGGTATCAATTAAATTTTCATCTATACTTAAATTAAACTCATCAAATAATATTGATAAATCCCTTAACTTTTCTCTTAGTTCTTCATCTGTTATAACATCTTCTCCATTTTTCAATATTTCCGTGGTAATGTTGTATTTCTTAAATTCAGTTATAGTTTTATTAACAATCTCTATAAAGCCTTGTTCTCTTGATACCTTGTTAAAATAATGGAGATCATCTTTCCTTTGTTGTAAAAGTCTATATATCAACATACTCTTTCCAGAGTCATTCATTGTATCTTTTACTCTTCCTCCACACTTTTCAAAAACTCTATGTGCCAACCTTTTAAAGCTTAATACATCTGATCTAAGTAAAGCTCTTTCTCCAACCATGCTTAACAAATTCTTTTCTGTTTGGAATGTATATTGCTCTGGCACTAATAAAATCAATTTATTATCTTCTTTATTTTTTAATTTTCTATCTATTTGTTGTAAACAGAAGCTACTCTTTCCACTCCCAGCTCTTCCATATATAAACCTAATAGCCACAAATCTCACTCCTATATATCTCAATATATTTTTTCTCTTATTATAATTATAAACAAAAATTACCTACTTTAACGTAATATTTGAAAAAAAATTAAGCTAGCACTTATAAAATTCAAGTACTAGCTTTAATGCAAATATTATGGTAAATAAAAAACCATCTAACATAAGTTAGATGGTTAATGGCGGAGAAACCGGGATTTGAACCCGGGCGCCAGTTGCCCGACCTACGCCCTTAGCAGGGGCGCCTCTTCAGCCACTTGAGTATTTCTCCATGTGCCTTCATATAAAATATATGTGGCGGAGAGAGTGGGATTCGAACCCACGGTACGCTCACACGCACGCCGGTTTTCAAGACCGGTGCCTTAAACCAACTCGACCATCTCTCCTGATTACATTGTTAATTATATCAACACTCTCTATACATGTCAACTATTTTAATAAAGTTTTTTTACTATTTTTAAGGAATAAATTTCTTCTTATTTCTACATGTACTTGTTATAATTAACTAAAACACAAGAAAAGGAGAATTTTATGAACTTATATGTATCTGACTTAGATGGAACTCTATTAAATAGCGATCAAACTGTTAGTAATGAATCCATCAAAATAATAAATAACCTAATTAATAATGACTTAAATTTTACAGTAGCTACAGCTAGAACCCCTGCTACGGTAGTTAATTTACTAAAAAACTTATATATAAAAATGCCAATAGTAACAATGAATGGAGCAACTATTTATGATATTCAAAAAAATGAATATACCCATAGTAATCCTATAAATGCCTCACAAGTGAATGAAATAATATCTATATTAAAAACTCACAATAGAAATGCCTTTATATATACATTAAAGGATAACCACTTATATGTTTATCATAAGGATTTTCAAAATGAAGAAGAGAAAAAATTCTATGAAGAAAGAAAAAATAGTAAATTTAAAACTTTTCTAAAAGAAGATCTTCCTAATAATTCAAATGTTCTATACTTTACTATTATGGATACAAAAGAAAATATAGATAAAATCCATAATGCTGTTAGAAATATAAAAGGACTTTATATGGTAGCATATAAGGATATTTATTCAGATTCTATATATAATTTAGAGATTTATAGTGAAAATGCTTCAAAAGCTAATGGAATAAAACAATTAAAGGATGCTTATTCATTTGATAAAGTTATTACCTTTGGAGATAATTTAAATGACATTCCAATGTTCCAAATATCAGATGAATGCTATGCTGTTAAAAATGCATTGGATGATTTAAAATCACTTGCTACAGGCACTATAGATTGTAATAACTCTGATGGAGTTGCTAAATTTATACTATCTCATTTTAATTCTTAATATTTAAAACAAAAAAACAGTAGCTCTACAAGCTACTGTTTTTATTTGGCGGAGAGAGTGGGATTCGAACCCACGGTACGCTCACACGCACGCCGGTTTTCAAGACCGGTGCCTTAAACCAACTCGACCATCTCTCCGTACTTATCTTAAAGACAAGTATGATTATATCAACCAATTTATTAAATGTCAATAGTTTTTATAAAACTTTTTTATTCCATATTTTCAAGCCTTCCATGCTTCTCATACCTAGTAACTCTTTGCACCCTATTTTCATCATCAACAAACACTACCATCGGCTTATGATCGCTAGCTTCCTCCCTAGACATTTCTGCATATGCCATAATTATTATCTTATCACCTGTTTGTACACATCTTGCAGCAGCTCCATTTAAGCAAATTAAGCCACTACCTCTCTCACCTGCAATAGTATATGTCTCAAACCTATTTCCATTATTAATATCAACAATTTGAACCTTTTCATATTCAAAAATTCCTGCTGAATCTAATAAATCTTCATCAACAGTTATACTACCAACATAATCCAACTCAGCTTGTCTTACAACTGCTCTGTGTATCTTTCCTTTTAACATACAAACCTTCATTATTACATTTCCTCCGTTGAATAAAAAGTAAAATTATCAATTAATCTTGTTTTTCCAAAGAATACTGCAATAGCAATTAAACAATCACCCTTAATCATGTTTAATGGTTTCATTGTTATTGAGTCAACAACTTCTATATAATCTATTTTAGCTAAAACTTCACTTTCAATAATTCTTTTTATTTCTTCTACTATTTTCACAGCATTTCTTTCACCAGCTTGCAACATTATATCTGCACTTTTTAAAGATCTACTTAAAATTCTTGCACTTATTCTTTCATTATCATTTAAATAAACATTCCTTGAACTTTTTGCTAAACCATCATCTTCTCTTATTATTGGGCATCCAATAACCTCAACATCTATATTTAAATCTCTAACCATTCTTTTTACCGTTGCCAATTGTTGAGCATCCTTTTCTCCAAAATAAGCTCTATCACACTTAACAATATTAAATAATTTAGCTACAACAGTACAAACCCCATTAAAATGAGTAGGTCTACTTTTTCCACAAAGCCCTTCTGTTAATTCACTTACTGAAATATATGTTGTTGCATCATCACTATACATCTCCACTTGAGTAGGATTAAATATTAAATCAACACCATACTCATTACAAAGTTTTGAATCTCCTTGTAAATCTCTTGGATATTTATCTAAATCTTCATTTTTACCAAACTGAGTTGGATTAACAAATATACTTACAACAACCTTATCATTTTCTCTCCTAGCCTTTTCTATTAATGAACAATGCCCCTCATGTAAATATCCCATAGTTGGAACAAATCCTATTTTTAGCTCATCTCTTTTCCATTGATTTACATATTCTCTAACACCATTAATATTACTTATAATTTCCATATATATCACCTTGTATAATGAAAACATAGTAAAAAACAGATTTTCATTATACTTTTCCTTTCTTTATTATTTTTTACTATAATTATCATAAGACGCTGTGGATTAGTTTTATCACCTATAGCTTTGACTATTTTAATTGAGGATCTAACCACTGTCTTATGCTTATTTGTTAATTAGTT
>JBOFVP010000027.1:0-1902 GCA_051653165.1 Clostridium sp. | reverse complement strand
ATGTACAGTAAATCCTGATTTGATTTTAGAAGATGAATATAAAAAAGAGAAGATTGATAAAAATATAAATGTTGTAGTTGTTGGAGGGGGAACAGCAGGATTAGAAGCTGCTTGTAGTTTAGCTGAGGTAGGATGTACAACTTTCCTTTTAGAAAAAGAGAAAGAGTTAGGGGGATTAGCTAAAGATATTTCGAAATTCCCAGCAAAGCAAAAGATTAGTTTCTTCCCTGAGTATTTAGAGAAAAGAGCTGAGAAGTTAAAGAACCTGATTACACTTACAGGAGTTACAGCAACAACAGAGATAATTAAAAACTTTAAGCCAGATTTAGTTATAAATGCAACTGGATCAAAACCACTACTACCTCCAATAAAAGGACTGAGAGAACTTATTGATAAAGAAAACTCAAATGTTTATTCAATATTTGGAACTATGAAAAATATAGATAACTTTGACTTTGAAGGAAAAGAGGTTGTTGTTATTGGTGGTGGAGCTGTAGGATTAGATGTAGTTGAATTTGCAACTGAAAAAGGAGCTAATGTTACTATTGTTGAGAGAATGCAAGAGATAGGAAAAGATTTAGATTTTATAACTAGAATCGATATGCTTGGTTTATTAAATAAGAAAGATGTAAAAAAATATACTGAAACATCTTTAACAGAAGTTAAAACAGATAGATTTATAGTTGAAACTTCAAACAAAGAGATAAAAGAGTTGAAGTTTGATTACGGGTTTGTATGTTTAGGTATGCAAAGTAATATGGAGATACTAGAGGAATTAGAGAAAAACTTTGAAGCAAAAGGAGTAAAAGTTTTAAATATTGGTGATAGTGTAAGACCAAGAAAGATTCTTGAAGGTGTATCTGAAGGAAGAGATTTAGTAGATTTTATAAAAAATATATAATTTAAAATTTTAAAGTGGAGTCATTTGAAGCTCCACTTTTTTTGTTTTCTATAAATGCTTTGAAGATTACGAAAAAATAAAGAATAAAAAAAGAAAATTCGAAAATAGAGCGTAATAAAAATCATGAAATAAATTAATTAGGGAGTGATGAATATGATGTTATCAATTGGATTTTTCATGGCAGTATTTATAATTTACCTGATTGTAAATAAACTAGAAGAGATAGGAGGATGGTAACATGGAGGAGCTTAAAGTTTTAGTTCTCAACAACGTAACACTTAATATTATTGCATCGATTATTATTTTATTGGTAGGCTTAGCTATAGCATCAGTTGTAGTTAGCAAATTGGAACACATTTTTATAAAGACAAAGCTATTTTCAAATCTAGAACATGAAATAACAGGAAAAGAGGGTGGCAGTAGCACTTACGCAATAAAAACACTACTTAAATTTATCTATTATATATTTGTAATATTTATAATTGGAATAATAATGGAAAAATTAGGTTTTAGTAGATTGGTTAATCCAATATTAAATCTATTAGATCCTATATTCTCATACATACCAAATGTTTTAGGTGGTGTTGTTCTTTTAATAATTGCGATTATTTTAGCTAAATTAGCTCAGAAGTTTTCAGAGATTTTCTTTAGAAAACTGAATGTAGATGAGAAGATAAACTCAAAGGAAAGTAAAGTATCAGTTTCAAAAATATTTAGTGAGATTATATCTTTACTAGTGTTTATACTAATTTTACCTGGAGTTTTAGCGGCTTTAAAGTTAGATAGAATTCTTATTCCAATAACAGATATGTTAACGAAGTTTTTAAACTATATTCCAAGCTTAATAGCTGCAGTTTTAGTTTTAATAGTAGGATGGTTTATAGCTTCAAAATTAAGAGACATTTTAAGAGGAGTTTTAGATTCATTCAATTTAGATGAGAAGCTAAGTATCGATGGTAAGGTTTTATTTGAAGGTAAACTTTCAACAATTTTATCTAATA
>JBOFVP010000026.1:0-6544 GCA_051653165.1 Clostridium sp. | reverse complement strand
TGGAGATGTGAGTGAATGCAAATAATAATGATGGATTTAATGAATACTAGAATTGAGTATAGATTGTAAGAAATGAAAATATAAGAGGTAGATTAATTGGCTTATTAGCTTTGAATGAAATAGTTGTAGTTATTATGTTTTATTTATATGTTGAAAAAATCTATATCTTCCCCAAATTTTTTAATACAAGTATGTAGTATTCCTTGTGTATTAATAATAATCCTTCCTTAAATAAAACCTAATTTTGTACTACTAAGTATAATTCTTTGAAAAAGATACAATCTTTTGGAGAAAGCTGTTTAATTATTTCAATATAGAGTTTAGAAGCTTCTAATGTAGGTCATATTATATTTAAGGATGGGTTCTTGGATTTTGAGAAATTTTTTTCAATACCTTCTTTATCAGTAATAATTACTACGTAAAAGATTAACAAATAGGTGAATTAAAGCTTAAGCAATATACTATGATATGGTTTTACAATATAAAGCTTTACTAAGTATAAATGTTATAGCCAAAGATTATGAGGAAACTGCTCAGTGCTTAAATGAAAAATAAATATATTTGTAAAAAATGTAATAAATTTGTGGCTAGTAGGAATGAGGAGGGAGAAATAAATATAAATCCAAAATCTAAAAAATATCCTTGAAAGGAAAAGAGTTTAGAATAGTTTGTAAATGTGGAGAAGAGAATAAAATAAATTTATAATTGAAGTAATATTGTTAATAGTTTTAAATTATTGTTTAAAAATAAATTTTTATGAAATTGTAAAAGGTAATGAAATTTAGAGGTGAATGATAATGAAAAAGTTAATTGTTAGTTTATTTTTAGGAATTACTTTATTTGCTAGTTCTTCTGAGACAGTTTACGTTACTCCAAAAGGTAAGAAATATCATGCAACTAAATCTTGTAGAAGTTTGAGCAAAAGTAAAAATATAAAAGCTGTGAAGATATCAGATGTTGGAGGTCGTGGACCTTGTAAGATTTGTTATTAATAAGGGAGGAAAATATGGGAATTAAAGACATGAGGAAAGCAATTATAACAACTGGAGCTGGATTAGTAGGTCCACTGCATGGAATGGGAGTAGTACTTTTAACGGAAACAATGGATTTGTTTTATCAAAATTACATAGGTATTAAGAGAGATAAGGCTCAAAAGGTTTATGCTGAATTTCAAAAATGGTTAACTTCAAATTTAAAAGATATCGATGAAAAGTTCTTAGAAGAACCTTATTTTTCGGAAATGTTAGAAATTATAATAACGAAAGCATCAAGTTCTTCTTCAGAAAGAAAAATAAAAATATTTCAAGAAATTTTACAAAAAAAGAGTTGTAGCGAAAAAAATTAATGATATGTCTAGAACTTATTTAGATATTGTTGAAAAAATAACAGAGGAACAACTAGAGTTATTGAAAATAGTGTATGATTTTAATGTCAAAGATAATATTAGATATATGGAAAAAGAAGAAATTTTATCAAAAGTAAGTTTTGCAGAAACATTTAGTTTATATACGACAGATTTAATTAGTAAGGGAATTTTACAACAAAATAATTTAGGTGGAGAGCCAAAAGCTCTTCGTATAACAAGTTTAGGTGTTGGGTTAATAGATTTTATAACAGGAAAAAATTAAGTATATGAAGGTGTCTTAAAATTATTAAGGCACTTTTTTTATTGCCAAAATTAGTGGAATAGGTTACAGTAGTTACTGGAGGGGATTTTATGAATAGATATACAAAAGTAGCTATACAAGTAGTTGAAGAATTACAAAATATGAAAAAAGAAGAACAGAAGAAAATTGATTTAGGGAATTTATGGAAAGAAAAATATAAAGAGAACGAATTTAAAGAATCTTCAATAAAAAAAGTATGTTCAAGATTAGCTTTTATTGGATTGTGTGAGAATAATTTAATTAAAGGTATTGAGATAAAAAATAGTGATAAAGAGAGCTTAAATAAAAATTGTGCTGTAAAAGCTGTAAAGATATTGAAAAACGATAATAGACATTATACAAGTAAAGAGTTATGGGAAGAAATTGGAAATAAAGATAAAAAACATAATAGCCAAATGAATATCGTATTAGCTTTATGGGAAAAAGGAATGATTGAATAATGAAGTGGATAAAGTTTATTTCATCATTAGTAATTTCATACGTATTAGGATTTACTTTAAATAAAGGATTATCAGCAACTAATACATTTGAAGGAATAAATAAATGGACTTATGATATTCCATATATATTTACAATTAGTTTAAATGAAATGTTTTTAATTGTATTATTAACGATGATAGTATTTTTATTTTTATATTGTTATTATTCAAAAAGTAGGGTATCAAAACAACAACTTTTTATATTATTAGTAAAAAGCATTTGGATAGAAATCGTTATATTTAGTTTTATAATTGGAACACTAACTAATAAAGTTTTAGAAGATTTGAAAAATAATAATACAGAATTTTTTGAGTATTTTCCTTGGCTATGTGTGATGTTAGTATTTTCATCGATAATATTTGTAGCTATGTATAGTGACTATTTAAGAGATAAAAGTATTAATAACAAATATACAAACGATCTATATAAATCAAGAGAAGAGTTATTGAAAATTATGGATTTTTATTTAAAAAATACTAATAGATTTTCAATTGTTGGAGAATGGGGAATCGGAAAAACTAAATTAATTACTAATTTTTTTAAAGGTGAATATTTTTATAAAGAAAATAATCAGAAATATTATTATAAAAATAATTATAAACATATATATATAGATGCCTCTGCATATGCTAATAATCAAAAAATAATTGAAGTTTTAGAAGATGAGTTAAATGAAGTTTTTAAGAAAAATAAAATATTTAAAATAGGGAGAAATATTTCGAGAGAATTATTTGTTTCATCTAATGAATGTATTAACTTTATTAGGAGAATTTTTTTCTTTGAAAAAACATTGGAGGATTCAAAAGAAAATTTAAACAAAAAAATAGAGGAATATCAAGTAAGTGCAAATAAAAGTTTAGTTTTATGTATTGATAATTTAGAAAGAATAGCAGATAGGGAAAGAATAATAAGTTTATTAGCAATAGTAGATGAATTATTTTCAAATGATGTAAAAAAAATTTATATATATGATGAAAAATATATGGAAAAATTGTTTGATAAAGAACAATTTAAAAAATATATTGAAAAATATTCAGAGTTAAAAATAATTATGCAAAAATTAAAAATAGAAGAAATAATAGAAAAAAATAAAAAATTACAAGAATTAATAAAAATTTATTTAAATATAATGGAGAAAATATTAGAAGAAAGCAATAAAAGTTTACATAAACAAAAAGTTAATTTATTACAAAAAAAAATAGATTTAAAAAATAATATAGATATAAATCAAGGAGGAGTGATTGAAAAACAAAAAGATTTAATAAATAAAATCGAGCAGTTAATAAAAGAAAACACTCTAGAAATTGAAGAGATAGGGGCATTAAATACAAAGATGATAGCGAATTTTTTTAATCCAAGATATACTTTAGGAATGGAAAAATTTATAAATAGTAACTATTTAAATTATAGTATTGAACGTTTATTTGAATATAAATTAATTATAGATTTATTTTCTAAATTTGATTTAAGTAATAAAATGATAAGAAAAATATTTTTTAAAAATAAAACTTATAAATATAGAAAAAAAGAAGATGAATTGTATGAACTACATAATGGAAAAATAAAAAAAGAAGAAGATACAGTAGAAGGTGAAATAAAGGAAAAGAAGAAAAAATGTTTAAGTGGTAAAGCTGATGATTTATATAAATTTATATTATACTGCTATGAAAATGATATAGATAATAAAAATGATATAATCCAAGAAATTTTGGGACAAAAAAGAAGTTATGTAATAGAAGATATGAATACTTTTTTGGGAATTGTAGAAATTTACTTAGAAAAAGAACTGAACATTTGTATAGCAAATAAATTTAAACTTGAATTAAATGAAAAGTTATCTTTAGATTTAGTTAGAGTGTCACTTATTTTAAATAATCTAAGTGAAGTTAAAAAATTAATAAAAAAAATATATAATAAAAACCTTGAATATGAAGGAGTAAATGTATTACTGAAAATGAATCCAAATAATTTTATAGACTGTTTAAAAAAAGAGTATTTAATTGATATTGATAAACTTATAAAAAAAATAAATAAGGAATATCTTAATTTGAATAAGACTAATAATGATTTTTTAAAAGCGTTTGATAAAAAAAGATTAAGAAAAGAAGTATTTATTTTAAATAATTTAAAAAAAATAAAAACAGAAGAAGAGGCAGAACTTGAATTCTTTCTAGATATTGATTTTTTCAATAGAATAGAAGCAGGAGAAATGGAATTTAATTCTGTATTTACAATATATGACGGTAATATAAAAATAGTTTTTAAAAAAACAGCCACAATCATTTGTTCAAAAAATGTAGATTTTTATATAGAAAAAGTTCAAAAAATAAAAAATAATTCTGAAGCAAGGAAATTTTTAATGGAGTTATTTTTACTAAAGGAAAGAATTACAGAATAAAAAAGTTTTTTTTATAATTTTTAAAAAAGGTGTAATTATAGATACCTTTTTTTGTTACCTAATATAAACATTTTTTAGGAGGTAACAAAATTATGAGAAATTTAGTTAATGAGGAAGTTAAATCAGGAATAGAGGAGAGGGGATTAGTTCTTGAATTAATGCATGATATGGTGAGAATATTATCACCTAGAGAGTTTGAGGTGTACGTATTGAGTAAGAGAATGAAGTCAAGACATATAGCTGAAAAATTGGGAACTAAGTCAATAACTGTAAGAGTTCAATTACAAAATATAAAGAAAAAGTTAAAGAAGTATGAAGAGTGGTTAAAAGAGAAAATGTAATTAAGAGATGTAAGTATTTAATATAGAAAAAAGAATTTTTATTGATAAAATTACTGATATAAGATAAAGTATTTATTGGAGGGGATTTTATGAATAAAATTATAAAAAAATTGAGGAATTAGAGAAACATGAGAGTAATATAGTGGGTTGGACTATATTTTTATTTTTATCACTATTATCTTATATTTGTGGAACAGTAGTGAAACTAGAGGAGATTAGAGATAAACGACCACTTATTTATATGATTACGTTAAATGAAATAGTTCCTATTTTTTCAGTAATAATGATACTAGCTTTTTTAATTTTTATTTATCTTGAAAAAAATCGAGTCATACAAAAATGTGTTTTTTTAATTACAAAGTATATTGTCAAGAGTACGATTCTAATAAGTTTGTTTATTTATGGAAGTTGTATAGATAAAATACAAGAAAAGAATTTTATTAATATGCAAGGAAAAACTATACTAATATTATTTATATCTATTGCAATAATATGTTGTTTTTTACATGAGTTATTGATGTTAAAAAAAATAGAAATAGATTTTAAATATTTAATAGGATTAAGATATGGATTTCTTATTGTAACATTGATAATACTTTTACCATTTTTTATAAAAGATAAAGAGATATTAAATTACTATGGAATTATTATTTCAGCAATAATAGGGGCAGGTATTGTAATGGTGGGATTATATTATACTTATAGTAATGATAAAGAAAAAGATGAAAAGCATAAAAAAAGATTAAAAGTAATAAAATCGTTGTTAGATAGCGAAACTGATAATATAGAAATGCTAATAAAAGAATCTTTGATATTATTTCCATTGAGAAAATTAAGATTTAAAAATATAAAAATTACAGATTATTTAATTAATTTAATAGAAAAAGAAATAGATTATGAAAAGGGAATAGAAGATGAAAATATATATAAATTATTATCAATAATAAAAGAATTTAATAAAAGTAGCGAATTTTTTGTATCTAATAGATATAATAATTCAGAAAATATAAGAAAATTTATAAAAGAACATAAATTAAAAGAAGTTTTAAAAAAAGAACTTGAAGGAAAAAAATATTTTTCAACAGAAATATATTTTATGGAATTTTTATATAGCGATGAATATAACTCAAAAGATAATTATCAGATTAAACAAGAAAAAGTAAATTTAGAAGATGTTCTAGAAAGATTAATTGCTATTATTAATTTAATAGAGGGAGGATTTGATGAAAAAATAGAAGCTTCTGAAAAGTTAGATATTATAGAACATCTTTATAATATGTATTTTATGGTAAAAGAATATATCTTATTAGAAAAAACATCAAAAAAAGTTTTGGAAAAATTTTAAAGATCATATTAAAAATCTAAGATTAGAGAGGATTGAAGTCTTCTCTTTTTTTATTTTTTGTAAATTTTTTTATAAAACGTATTACGAATTCATAATACAAAATGCCATAGAGTGAGAGAGTAAATATTCGGAGTGTTTATTGTAAAATAAAATAGGTTCTTTCCAAGGTTAGTTGAATTTTTATGTAATTAATGAGATAATACTAGATAAACTAACAAAAAAGGAAAAAGATAAAACTATGATGAACCAGCTAATACAGTTACTAGATAAAAATTTAAAATATAAAGAAATGAATATAATCGAAGATACAATA
>JBOFVP010000025.1:0-5971 GCA_051653165.1 Clostridium sp. | reverse complement strand
AGGGGTAAATTATATTCATATGGCTGGGGCAGATATTTTAACCTACTCTGTTATAGAGTATTTGGATTCTATTAATAGAAGTGATGTTATGCTTTCATGCTGTAACAATTTCAAAATGTGTTGTGGAGAAGGAATTTGTCCCCAGTGAACTAGAATGCCACAAATGGGGAATGGTTCCAACAACATGGTTATTTTTCAAGGGATGATTTGTAAAAAACTTGAAGTTCTTGTGAATCCTCATTCCAAGAAATATAATCAATAACATCATTAAGGAGTCTTCGCTTCTCATCTATAGAAGAATAACTAAACATAGGATTAAAATTTCTAAGCTTATCTAAAATACTTTCAATTTCTCGTCTTGTAATAGCTCCATTAACCTCCTCTGTCATATCTTTATCTAGGGAAGCCTTTAATTCATTAAGTTTAATTTTATTTTCTTTTAACTGACTCATTATTAAGGTTGATATATCTAAATCATCTGTAAGAGAAAGCTTATTTAAAAGCCTTTTAATCTTATCTTCAATAAGTGTAATCTCATATTCAATCTCTTTAGATTTGGTGGAAGAAAACTTCTTTGAGGTGCTTATTAATCTATCAACTTCTTTAAGAAGATTATTTCTATTATAAAAATAAACAGTATCAATAACTAAATTTTCTGCATCATAGCCATTAATATTGTGGGAGTCACACTTAATTCCATAGGATCTACTTTTGTTTGAGCACTTATAATAAAAAGCTTGTTTATTATTCTTATAAACAGAGCCATATTTAACTATCATATTGGCCCCGCATTTGCCACATTTTAAAAGGCCAGTTAATAGTGCTAAATTTGTTTTTCCTAATGTTGGAGGCTTAAATTTATTTCTTTCTATTAGTTCTTGAACTTTAATCCATGTATCTCCCTCAATAATTCCAGGATGAAGAGAGACGGCTACAATTTTATCATCATCATTTTGAGCATATCTCATTAATCCATTTCCATTCGCTTCTCCATATACAGAAAAGCCTTTTTTTCTTAAGTATTCTAAAACATTAGGAGTTGATTTTACATAAACAGGATTTTGAAGCACATTAGAAATAGTGCTTTTATCAATATCTCCACCTAACTTTCCAGTAATATTACACTCATACGTAAATTTAGCTACCTGGCTAAGGGATTCAGTTGCAAGGTATTTATCATAGATTAACTTTACTTTGGTAAGTTCATTTTCTTCAATAATAAGCTTGCTTAAGGTTCTTTCCTTAAAATTCTCATCTATAAGGGTTTCTTTAATGGAGGAGAATCCAAGGGGAGGTGTTCCTCCAAGCCATCTACCAGTTTTGGAAAGTTCAATCATATTATCCCTTACTCTTTCAGCTATTGTTTCCCTTTCAAGTTGGGCAAAGACTGAGGCTATATAAACCATTGCCCTTCCCATTGGGGTGCTGGTATCAAACTGTTCTCTAATACTTATAAAATCTATGTTGTTATTTTGGAGTAGTTCTAGTGTTTGCGAGAAGTCAGCTACATTTCTACTAATTCTATCTAGTCGATAGCACACAAGAGACTTGAATTTTTTATCTTTAGCATCATTTAATAATCGTTGAAACTCAGGTCTATTAGTATTTCCTCCACTAAAGCCTTCATCCTCATATATTAGGTATTCAACATGAGTATTGTTGTATCTACTAAAATAATCTTTACACATTTCTATTTGATTTTCTATACTTTCACCTTTACCTGTAAATATTGATTTTCTTGAATAAATAGCTATTTTCATAGTTTTTCTCCTTGTAAGTATAGGATATAGTATTTTTAATCTATTTATATGGATATTAATGTACAATTATGAGAAAATATTACAGAACTATATTGGTATCTAGTGATTCTTAGCATCAGGTGGAGTGTTAGCAATGGTAGCGATCAGATAAACAAAAGGTTAACCTTAATGAATTAAATTTTAATATTATGAATAATAATATAATATATAATAATATAATATATAAATACAGTGTATCAAATTAAATTACAATAATAATATAAAAATTACTGGAGGGGGTAAAATGGGGAGTAAAAAGGGGTATGGATTTTACTTTATGATTGTTGGATTAGTTATTGGCATATTTTCAATTTCTTTTTATTTTAGTTATGGAAATTCAATGAAAAACAATATATTAGATGAAATAGAGGGGAAAGCAAAATATAAAATAATTAGTGATAGTAAGCTTAAAGTTGTAGAGGAAAGTTTTAAAAACAATAAGAATGGAATAATTCTAGAAAAGAGTATAACTCTAAATGATAAAGTATATAAAATTATTGGAGTGAATAAGGATGCCTTAAAAGAGTTTAATTTAGAAGTTAATAAGGATAAAATCCTTGTAGGTAAAGGCTTTGAAAAGATAAGTTATAGTAAAAATGATAAGAAGTACTTGTCTTTAAGTAAGGAAGATTATGAAATAGAAAAAGTTGTGAAAAATAATGGTTTTGGTTTCAGTATAATAATGAATTTAGAGGATTTTATGAATCATTATAAAGAAGAAAGCTTGTTTACCATAGGTGTAACCTATATAAATAAAAATATAAATAAAGAGGAAATAGTAGGGGATATTAAAAAATTAGACCTACAAGGCATTGGTGGAGGAAAACTTAGCATAGATGAAGTTAATTTAAAGAGTGATGAAAAGGGCGAGATTAACTTTATTCCAATTATTATAGTAGTAGTTTCTTTTATAAATGTGTGTACATTCTCTCTAATGTGGATTACAAGTAGGAAGAGGGAAATTGCTTTATATAAAGCAATTGGAGCAAATAATTTAGAAATATTTAAGATTTTGATAATAGAAATAATAGGAATTTCCATAATTTCCTTTGTTGTTGCTTTGATTATACAGCAAGGAGTTAATTATTTTGTTAATGCAAATAACCTAATTGGTAAGTATATTTTTATTGATTTTATAACACTTATTAAATGTAGTTTAGTGATTTTAATTATGTCATTTTTAAGTGTATTACCATCTTATATTACATCAACATATT
This sequence comes from Clostridium sp., assembly GCA_051653165.1. Taxonomy (GTDB): domain Bacteria; phylum Bacillota; class Clostridia; order Clostridiales; family Clostridiaceae; genus Clostridium. The sequence continues at coordinate 2,955 of JBOFVP010000025.1, read as the reverse complement.
ATAAACCAGCTGAAGTATTAAAGGAGGAGTAGAGTATGGATAAGAAAAGGGCTTTTGTTTATTCCTTAAATATTATTCAATTAGTTGCATTTTTTGTGCTTTTTATAACCTTAATTGGAAATGCAACAACCTTTAAGGAGCTGTATGATAATCATGTGAATTTATTTCCAGAAGGAAAGGTATTAAAATATCAAAGTACCTTTCAAAGTGATGATTATATAAAGGAAAAGAAGCATTATTCTGATATAGAGAAGATTCTAAATGGATTTAAGGAAAATGGGGACATAACGTCAATTATCAATGTTAATTATCAAGATAATAAATTTAGAGAAATTAGTGATGTTAAGTCGGTTAAAATAAATATGGATTTTATGAAAAGGTATCCCTTAAAAATAAAAAGTGGTAGAAATTTTAAAGAGAGTGAGTTAAGTGGAGAAGAAAAAGTTATTCCCATTATAATTGGTAGTGATCTTGAAGGGAGGTTATCTATTGGGGATGAATTAACAGATATAATAAATAATAAAAGTCAAAGGGTAGAGGGGGATAAGCTTATTACAGAGATACCTAGTTACAATTATAAAAGGATTGAAAATTACTATAAATATAAGGTTATAGGGATTGCAGAGCCTAATACTATGGTGTATTTAGATGAGAATATTAATGATGTTAGTAGTGGATATAGAAATAATTTAATTTATGTTGGTAATTATAAATTAGATGCAAAAATATATCAAAATAATGTTTTTGATGAGGAGCTTTCAAATGAGTATGGGAATGATCAAGGGATTGGAATAGTTGAATGTAAAAGTAAAGATGTTACAAATAACATTAAGGATGTATTAAATAGGGAGTTAAGTGCACGTGATAATTTAGGGATTTTAGCTAGTTCAGTTCAAAATAATGATATGCTACAGGATTTAAGAAGAGGATTTATCACATCATTAATTTTCGCTTTGGTATTTATAGCCTTCTCGTTACTTGGAGTTATAGGAACTATGATTTATTCTATTAATGATAGAAGAAAAGAGTTTGGAATCCTTATGTCTCAAGGGGCAACTAAGAACCATTTAATTGTAAAAAATATTTTAGATATAGGTATTATACTAATTATAGCGGTAGTAATATCATTGGGGGTAACTGTGTTACTTAGAAATAATGTTGATAAGGAATTAGTAACATTTGGTGAAGAGTATTTTAAAGAGATTTCATATAATAATACAAAATATCTTTATGTGATTAATGGAGTGCTAATAAAGTATGTTGGTGGAATTTCACTTTTAATTGTTTTTATAAGTTCCCTACCAATTATTTATAAAATAAAGAAATTTACAGTGGTTGAGTTGATAAGGGGGAAATAGAATGAGTATTATAGAGGTAAAAAATTTAAGTAAGATTTATGGAAAGGGAGAAAATTCTTCATATGCTTTAAATGATGTTTCCATATCAATAGAAAAAGGGGAACTTGTTAGTATTACTGGTCCATCTGGCTCTGGAAAATCAACACTTTTAAATATTTTAGGGTGTCTTGATAAACAAAGTAGTGGGGAATATTATTTAGATGGTGTAAAGATTGATGGGACATCTGATAGCCTGCTTGGTAAAATAAGAAATCAAAAAATAGGATTTATATTTCAAAGCTTTAACCTTTTAGAAAATAAAACTGTAGTTGATAATATCTTATTACCACTTAAATTCTCAAACAAAAAAGTGAATGGTAAGGAGAGGTATAAGGAGCTTATAAAATCCTTAGGTTTAGAAGGGCATGAAAAGAAAAAGCCAAGCCAATTATCAGGAGGTCAGCAACAAAGAGTTGCTATTGCAAGGGCATTAGTAAACCTTCCAGAGGTTATTCTTGCAGATGAGCCTACTGGAGCTTTAGATAAGAAAAATGGGGAAGAGGTTCTTTCTATATTAAAAAAGCTTAATAAAGAGGGACATACTATAGTAATCATTACTCATGATATAAATGTTTGTAATGAGTGTAATAGGGTTATAAGAATAGAGGATGGGAAAATAGTTCAAGGAGGGGAAATAGATGAATAAAAAAATTATAATATTTGGAATATCTGCATTGCTCCTTATATGTGGAGTTACTTTTTATGAGTATTATTCTGAGGGTCAGATAAAGCAAGTTATGAGCGTTTTTACTAGTAATATGTCTTCAGAAAAGCTACATATACTAGAAGTCGAGGTGGACTATAAATACAAAAATTTTAACCTAAAGCTAGAGGTGGACAATTCAACTTCTAATGAGAAAATAGATGTTGTTATTAAAAATCCTAAGGGAGAAAAGGTTGAGAGTTTTGAGGTATTACCATTTAAGGTTTGGAAGTTTGAGCAGAGATTAAAGGTTTTTGAAGGGAAGTATTTATTTGAGTTTAATAAAGAAGGAGCAACCTCAGAATATTTTTATAAATTTGAGTGCGAAGGAAACAATGAGTAACAAATTTCATTAAGTCTCATATAATGTAGAAACATGTATAAGGGAGAGCTTATGAATATTCTAAGTGTTAAGGTTGTTAATCCACCAGGAGAGGAGATTATTGAGGAACTTCATAAATGGTTGGCAGAAGTAATTCTTAAAAATTTAGGGGAAGAAAAATGTAGGCAGATAATAAAGGTCTATAATGAAGAAAAATTATAAGGAGTATATTAAGGTATATACTAAATAGTGTACGAATTTAATTGAATATTTATCTGAAATAATAACACTCCTATCTATAGATTTGGGAGTGTTATTATTTTGTATAGGTCATTCTAAGCACTAGATTGGTGTAACATTAATTATCACATATGGCACTTTGGTACAAGGCGCATGTGGAGCTTGTACAGCTAGATTTTCAGGTCATAGGGTTAAGAGGTTCTGTAAAACACAATCAGATCCAAGAAATATTTTTGAAGGGAGAAGGTTCATATGAAGATAGTTATTATTGGGGGAGGATGGTCAGGATGTGC
>JBOFVP010000024.1:0-1636 GCA_051653165.1 Clostridium sp. | reverse complement strand
CAAACTCATCTGGTAAATCAATATATTTCTTAGGAAGCTCCTCAATTTCAGGAATTCTATCAAAAATCCCATTTTCAACCTCCATAGTCCACCCATCAAAGCTCCAAGAATCTTTAGCTCCCTCACAAGGAATAATTGCTGCATGAACATTATGAGGGTAATTCTTTTTCTGTGAATATCCCTTTGATATAACTCCACAAATATATATTGCCTTAAAATCCTCCACCTCATCAAAATAAATCACTTCATTATCAAAGCCTTCATTGTGAGCAGAAAACTTCTTACTATACTTACCCTTAAGGCTAGCAGTACAATGTTTTTCATCATTTCCACCAACCACATATTTGCTCCAAAGCCACTTAAATTTATCTCTCTTTAAATTATGCCTAACGATAATCATTTTAATCACCTCTAAATTATTTTTAATCTACAATCAATACTATAAACATTAAAGGTGACTTATATTGCACTATTAAAAACTTTTGTTCATTGCTTTCTTATATTCCTCATATATCTTCTCTCTAAGTGAATTTGGTGATACAACATAAACATTACTTCCCATTCCCATAATAAAATCAACCAATTGCTTGTCAATACTACATTTTACTGTGTAAATTATATATCCTTCCTCTATTTTATCTTGTATGCTTTCTCCCTCAATCCAACTATATTCAAGAAAACCATTAGCATATGGATAATCAATTTTGAGGATTATTTCTCCTCTTACCTCTGAAAATAAACCTATGCTTCCACTTAAGTACTTTTCAATATCAAACTCTACCTTATCAAATTTATCTTTTAAGAGTTTTATTTCTTGTATTCTTACTAACTTAAACATTCTTACTTCTTGTCTTTCTTCACAAAAACCTAAAAAGTAATTAGCTTGGTAATATGTAAAAAGTCCATAGGGGTGTACTACTCTATCTTGATTTTCCCCTTTATTATTTTTATAACTTATATGTATCTTGCGACAATTTATTTTACCGTCATTTATTATTGACCATTTTTTCCGTTCTTCTTCATGATCTCCAAGTATTTTAACTCCTTTGGAGTAGTATGTTTCTTCATTTCCTTTTGTTATGTTTCCACATGCCATTATTTTATTTTTTATATTTTCTATGTTTATGTATTCGTGACTCCCTGAATTTTTTAGAATTGTGGCTATATTGCTTAAGGTGGTTATTTCTTCTTTGCTTAGTTGTAGTGGTAATAAATAATCTTTTCCTTCTAGTTTGTATCCTCCATATCTGCCTCTTGTTTCTTTTATGTTTACTCCTGCTGAAACTAAATCATCTTTGTATCTTGTTATTTCTCTTGGGTTTACTTCTAGTTCTTCTGCTAGTTCTTTTCTTGATATTGTGTTTCTACTTCTAAGTATTGCTAGCATTTTTAATGCGTTGTTGACTTTACCCATAAGTGAATTATCTCCTTCTTAATATTACTAATGTTACTATATTTTATCATAAAGTAAAAAACAGATTAAATCTTTAAATCTAATCTGTTATCTTAATTAACTATGTATTTTAATACTTCCCTATAATCTCCAAAATCCCCTCACCATACTTAGAAGCCTTAACCTTCCCAAATCCAGAAATCCCTAAAAGCTCCTCCATACACTTAGGCTTAATAGAAACCA
>JBOFVP010000023.1:0-1104 GCA_051653165.1 Clostridium sp. | reverse complement strand
TTCAAATATACTTGAAATAGTTGAGAGTAATTACAAAGATGGAACTGCTAATGTTAAGATAAAAAATATATCGAAGTACCCTGTTCTTTTAAATAGGGTTATATTAAACATTCCAAACAGCTTGGATACTGAGGTGATAAAAGGGGGTATATTTTCTGATACGGTGATTGGAGAAGATTATTCAGTAGATTATAATATGGGATTTCATATTGATGGATCGGAATATTTGTTAAGTCCAAGAATTAGTGAGGGTGATGAATTTACTTTTAGCTTTAAAATTTCAAAAGATTTTGAGAGATATGTAGAGTTTGATGAAAAGTTCATCTTAGGCTTTGAGTGTAATGTGTTTAAGGTTAAATCAGGGGAAGCATTAAGACTTTCTAAAGGTAAGTTTGAAAGAGAACTTCCTTTTGATATGGGGGTGTGAAATGAGTAAAAAATTTATTTTATCTTCTTTTGCAATTTATAGTAGTGTAATTGTATTACTATCAATATTTATGATTATGTTTAATGAGGATCCAGTAATTAAGGAGGGAATTAGTGAGCTTTATAAAAATATTGCTATTGAGAAAAAAGACATTATTGATGACGGTAAAAATATTAGAATTAATATTGAAATAAAGAATAGTTTAAATAAGCCTATTATAATTGATAAATTAAAGCTTATTATTCCAAATACAGTTGATGAAAAAATAGAGATAGAGGCTATAAAACATGTAAAAGGTTATTATGATATAAAGGGCAAAGCATCAATGGAATTAACTTTTAGTTTCTCAAAAAAGTTAATGGAAGTTATTAAGGATGTAGAACATTTTCAAGTATATTATTATGCAGAAGTATATAAGTATAATATTGGTGATGTATTCTTTGGTAAGAAAACTGGATTTGGGGAAACACATTATATTGATGTTAGTTCTTTAAATCTTTCTAAGTAATAACTACATTTAAAACATTAGGTATATATATATGAAAATAATGCAAACTAATATCAAAGATTAAGGAGGAATTATTTATGAACAAAAGGATAAAGATATTAGTTTTAAGTATTATGACTGTTGCAACTATTGGATTAGTTGGATGTAGTGATAAGGTAGTAAATGATAG
>JBOFVP010000022.1:0-4809 GCA_051653165.1 Clostridium sp. | reverse complement strand
CATAAAGAAAAAATAATATTATCCATAAAACAAAAAAAGCCCACTCTAAAGAGCAGACCTATCACCAAATAGATTATACCTTTTTGGAGTGGATATTTCAAGGAGGACAAGAATGAGCATATATACTATAATTGAGTATGTAGAAGAGGTTGGAAAAGACAATACAAGCTGGCAAGGATTTAGAAAATGGGTATTAGAAAATTGGAAAGAATAAATTATTTTTTGCAATTTGAATTCATATAATCCTTAACAATAGTAAATATTAAATTACTAACGCTACGGTCTTCGTATTCTGCTAATTCTAATAAGTCTTTGTAAAGCTCTTTAGGAATAGTAACAGAAATACGAGTGTTATCGTCTTTAATAGCCATGTTATCACCTCTATAAAAGAATATCAGAGGTAAACAAATATATTATAAAAGTGATTCACTATGATTCACTAAATTAACGGAGGAATAAAATGAGAGAGTTTGGGAGATTAGTTTTAAAAAAGGAATATTACAATTTAGATGAAAAGGTAACAGAAGAAGTAAATAAAAACAATGAATATAAAAATACAAATATAATTTTAAATGAAACAGTAAAAATGTTTATTGATAGTTTATCAGAGGAACAATTCAACCAGTTCGAAAAAGTTGAAGAGTTGAATAATATATTGACATCGATTGAAAAGGAATACTTAGTAAAGGAAACTATAATAGAAACAATAATTAATAATGAATTTTATAAAAAAATAATTCATTATATTATCAGCATAAAAGAGTAATTGATATTAAAAATTTATTGTAACAGGTAAGTAGACAATAAAAAATTCCCGCGGTACTTTTTTAAATATAAAATAATATTAATAATAAAATTAAAATTCAAAAGGTGAGTATATGGAAAAAGAAAAAAAGATTATGTCACAAGATGCACTTGAAGAGAGAAGGAAGTACCAAAGGGAGTACTATTTAAAAAATAAAAAAAAAAGAAGAGAGTATCAAAATAAATATTGGGAAAATAAAGTTAAGTTAAGAAAGGCAATATACAATGAAAGAGTTTAACAGGACAGAAGTTGAGCATATATGTCTAAAACTAAGTGGAGGAGTCAGCTTAGAAAGTATGGCAAACTCACTTAATATAAAAGTATGTTTTTTAGAATCAATAATAAAGGAATATGACATTAAGTATAGCCCAGTTTTAAAAGCCTATTATCACAAAAAGTATGAAGATGAAATAAAGGATTTAGAAAAACAAAAGATAAAAGCAGATGTTATTGGAAATGTTAATTATTTATACCTAAAGAGATACAAGGGGATAAATATAAATGAATGTAAAGATAAAGAAATAGCAACAGAAGAAGCCTATGACCGTCTAAGTGTTGAATTTCCTATAACTCTAAGTGAGGATTTATATAAAGAACTTAAGAGTATAGCAAAGGATAAAGATTTACCAATAGATTTAATAATAGAGCAAGCGTTATTAAAGATGCTAGAAAGAAATAAAGAAACTAGAAGTAAAAAAGCGATTAAAGTATATTGTAAGACACTGGCTGAATATATCGGAGCCCCATTACCAGTAGAAAATAAACCATGTGCCAAAATTATGAACTCTATTATAAATACTTTATTTTCAACGGAAGAACAAGAAGAGAATGAGGATATAAATAAAATAGAAATAGCAAAATTACAAGAAGAAATTTATAAAAATATATTGTCAGAAGGATTTTTGATAAGCGAATTAAGCTATGCGGATTTAGATAAGGATACTGAAATATATCAGAAATCATATCTATTATCAAAAGGTAACGGGTACACACTTAATATTTTAAATGGAATGGAGTTTGAGGAATGGATGGACCATTATGAAATAGTTTCTGACAAATACAATGTGTATTACGGAATAAAAACTAAGTCATATGAGGAGGTAAAAAAATATTTAAATAAGGAGGAAGAACAAAGCTAAATAAATGAAGGTTGAACCAATAAGAGATAAGGAAATAATAAAAGAGTGTATAAAGTATTTTAAAGAAAGAAATAAAAGGAATTTAGTGTTATTTTCAATAGGTATTTATACAGGTTTAAGAATAGGGGATATATTAAAGCTTAAAGTTAAGGATGTATATAAAAAAAATAATATATACATCAAACAGGAGAAGACAAAAAAAATTGTAGATATTCCTATAAATTCAGAGTTGAAAAAGATAATAAAAGACTATTGCAAGGACAAGCTATTAAATAGCTATTTAATAGAGAGCAGAGAGAAGGACAAACAAGGAAGAAGAAAGCCTATAAGTAAAGACCAAGCTTATAAAATAATGAATGAAATGGCATTACATTTTAATTTAGATAGAATAGGAACACATACATTAAGGAAAACGGCTGGATATCATTTATATTATTCAAGTAATAAAGATATAGTTTTAGTTATGAGGATATTAGGACATAGCCATGAAAGTATGACATTGAAATATATTGGAGTAACTACAGAAGAAACAGTAAAACAGATGAGAAAATTAAGTTATTTTACCTAATTACTGATTTTAAAGAAAAGTATAACTTAAAAAATGGAATAGCTACAAGTGAGTAGTAGTGTAGGTTTTTGGTTGGTGGTGAGTTATTGAAAATATATAAAATCAGTAACTTAAAAGGTTCAGAAATGAGAAAAAATGAAGGATTGTATAGTGAAAAATTGCAAAAATAAGGGCAAAAAGTTACCGAAAGGGGGTGCAGGAAATGATTTTAGAAAAAATATTCAACAAGATAGAGAAGAACAATATGGAAATTGAAAACAAAAAGGTAGAACTTAATTTATTGGCAAATGAAGGTATTAAGTTATACAAAGAATTACAAGAAGAAATCAAAAAGGATAAGAAGGAAAACAGATATGGATTTAGTAAATTATAAAAAGGAGAGAAAAAATGAAAAGTAAAGAATTATATTCAAAGATAGGACAAATTAAAGAAGAGGCTAGAACGTTATTAGATAATGGCAAAATATCAGAATCAAGGTTGAAAGCAAATGAAGCTATACCACTTCAAAAAGAATTAGAAATAGCTTTAGAGAAGGAATCAAAGGAAATAGAAGAATTAAGGAAAAGTGGAGTTAAAATGAAATCAGACGGTAGAATTTCAAATAGTATAAAATCAATGAAAGATAATAATATAATATTACCAGGGGAGACATTTGAAGAAAGAAATAGTCCAACAGAAAAAGCAAATTTAAGTTTTGCAAAGTTAGTAAAAGGAATGGCGGGTAAAGGCTGGGAAGGTGCAGAGGAAGAGAGAGATTATATGGGAAGTATGTTAAGTATGAATAATCAATCTGTAATTCCTGTTGAGTTGGCAAATGAATTAATCGATAGAGCAAGAGCAAATTCAGCTATATTAGGAAGAATCCCATCATGCCCAATTGATAGCAATAATTTAAGGATAGCTATAGTTAAAAAGGATGCAACCGCAAGGTTTGTTGTTGAAGGTGATAAAATTCCAAGGTCTGAAACTGTATTAGGTGAGGTAACTATGGAAGGTAAAACGCTAGCAATGTTTATACCAATTTCAGAGCAATTAATCGATAGTGCATCTAATCTGGAAATCGTATTACAGGAGATTGCAGCAAAAGCGATTGCGGTTGCTCTAGATGAAGCTATACTATATGGTAAGGGAGTTGTGTTAGATGAAAATGGTAACAAAGTAAAAGATGAGATTAAAGGAATATCTCTATACGATAATATTAATATAGTAGAGCATTTAGAAGAAAAGAATTACGATATGATATTAAAAGGAGCAAAGGCATGCAGAAATAACAATACTATTCCTACAAGCATGGTATACTCAACAAGTACTGGAATAGAACTAGCAAGTATAAAAGACTCTACAGGAAGATATATAGAGCAACCAAAAACATTAGAAAAAATATCAACTACAGAATCTAACAATGTAAAAGACAATGAATTATATGTATATGATTTTAGGTCATTACTATTAGGAATACATAAAGGTATAACGGCAGAATGGGGAACAAGTGAAGATGACTTCGGTAGACTAATGAAAGGGTTAAGAGTATATTTAAGAGCAGATTTAGCGGTAATAAATGAGAAGGGAATTACTAAGGTGATTACACAATCTTAAAATTACCCCCGGGGGAGTAAAGTTGGTTCAAAACTCAAAACACCATCACGAAGCCTAGTCCTACGTAAGATTTATTGCAAATTTTCACATAGGGGGGGTAAAAAATTAAAGAAATGCATTAAAAATAATAAAATTAAATTTGTAAATTTGAAAGATTAATTTTAATAGATTTCATATAAAAAGGGTAATTATATTGTTTTATAATTACCTTTCTTTTAAAAGGGGGGATAAGGATTTTAGATAATAATTTAATGGCAAAATACATTAAGTCAGATGGAAGACCAAAAGCTAAACAATATTTATATGCTGAAAGAATAAAAGCAAGTGAAAAATTAAGAATAGACATAAACTTTGAAGAAGATCTATTTAAAATGTTAGATAAATCATTATTATTAATTTATATTATGACTGGTGATGAATCATTCTATAAACAGAATAGGGACAAGCTAATAAAAAAGATTAGTGAATGGAATTATAAATAAAAATTGCGAATATTAGGATATATTAGTATAATTAATTATAGACAAAGTAAAAAAGCCCTCGTCTATTGAATATACTCGCGATATATCCAGTAGATACTTAGAGGTAACCGAACTACCTAAAAGCATTTTGAGAACTTTTTGATAAACATACTATAACATCAAAAGAGAAGTTTTTCAAGTCCTTTAGGAAGTAAACCTAAAGGGCTTTTTATAATATAA
>JBOFVP010000021.1:0-3527 GCA_051653165.1 Clostridium sp. | reverse complement strand
CACCTGTAATTTCAGCTTTCCTAGCTACTGGTGGAGACTTTAAGGCAGCTTTACTTGCAATTATATTAATAGTTGTATCTGTAATGCTTTATATGCCGTTTGTTATTGCTGCAAACAAATTAGAAGAAGCTTAAGATTTATCTGATCGCTACCATTGCTAACACTCCCACCTCTGCAGGTGAGAGCTAAGCACTGCTACGCGCCTAGATAAGTTCTTCTAAGTATCAGATGGAGTAATGTTAAATTTCACAAACTCCACCTGATGCTAAGAATCACTTGATAATTATTAAAAACCAGTGGATATTAAAATATCCACTGGTTTTTTTGTACCGTGAAAAGGTGTTTTAATAATTTTATGCATTGAATATATTTACAAAAATGTATAATTACAGTAAAATATTTATTTGTTAAGTGAACTTTAAAAAAATTATTGATTTAAAGTAATAGCATGATTTTACTATATAAATGGGGGCAAAATCAATATTAATTTAAGTTTAATAAATGTTGTTAAATTTCATTCGGTAAGATTGAATTATGAATATGATAATAAATTAATAAGAGTAGATAAAATAATAGTAGATTCAAATATGAGTAATAACGGTTTTAAAGAGGTAGCTAGTTGTATTAATAATTTAACTGGACAGTTAGACTTTGAAGGTAAAATTGAGGGAATTAATAAATTTACTGGTTCAACAGGTATCGTAAGAATAGAAGCTACAATGTTAACAGATGAGAAGTTAATTCTTAATAATGGGTTATTAAATTTAGAAATATTTAATATAGAGGATGGAAATGTTACTATATATGAGATTGAAGAAAAAATAAATTCAGATGTAGATATAGTAGATCTTGCGAAAGTGGCAAAGTATTATAATTTGAAAAGTGAAGAGCAAAAATGGAACAGATATCATGACTTTAATAAGGATAATATCATAGATTTATATGACATAGTATATATTGCAAGGCAATTAGGGGAGTTAGATGATGATAATGATGGACTAAGTAATAGTTTAGAAAGAGAGTTAGGAACAAATAGATATAATCCAGATAGTGATGATGATAATATAATAGATGGTGTAGAGATAAATTTAAAAACAAATCCCTTAGATAATGATACGGATGATGATAAATTAACTGATGGGTTTGAGTATTATTTAACTTATACAAATCCATTAAATAAAAATAGTGATAACAATAAAAGTTTTCTTCAACGAAGAAAGGGGAATCCAAGGTTATACCAGAGTTAGATTACACAGTTAATGAAGGAATTATTATTCAATCAAAAGGGAAAAAACATTTCAAGGAGATGACAATTGAATTTCAATATGCTGATAATGTGGTTAATGAAAATGGTGGATTAGAAAAGCTTCGGGTAGTATACTTTGATACTAGAGGAGACAAGTTAGATAGTAAGATTTTAAACACTAAAATAAACTCAGCTAGAAAAAGTATAGAAATTACTTTTACTCCAGATGAGGTAGATTTTACAGAGGGTGGAGATATAATATTTTATGTCATTAACACGCAAGAATATACTAATAATTACATTAAGAAGGTTGATAATTTTAATAAAAATAAAGATAAAGATGTTGTTATTTTAATGGATACAACTAAAACGATGAGAGATTCATATAAGTGGGTTAAAAGCGAAGTTGATAACTTCATAAATAATTTATATAAGAGTGGCAACAATAGGGTAGGATTTATGGAATTTAACGATTTGGATTACCCTGCATATGGATGGAATTGTAATTATGATAGAGGGTGGCTAACGGATTATGAAGATTTCATGCATAGAATTAAATTTTTATACTGTAAAAGATATAATGAAGGATCCCATAATTGTTATCCAGATTATAAAATGTGTGATGCTTTCCAAGGGGGAGGAGATATATATGAAGGATGGGATTTGGATCAGTTTGAATATAAGCAGGGAGATTATAAAGAGTCGTCTATTGATGCATTAAAGCATGTTTATGATAACTATTGTGAAGGTGATGTAAATAGTAATTTTAGAGAAGAGGCTGAAAAACATGTAGTTATAATAACTGATAATGGCTTTAAAAGCGGAACTCATGGTAATCCATCGTTTGGGATAAATGATATTATTGAACTATTTGCTAAGAAAAATATAAAGGTTTCTGTTATAGCTCCAGAAAAAAGTTTCTCAATATATGGTGGTGTTAAAGCTTTAGAACAATATGAGCCAATTTTTAAAGGCACTGGAGGAAGTGGAATTAATTTTCATGGAGATGATGTATCTAAACAGTTAGAGAATACAATTATAAATACTCAGTCAAAATATATGATCAGATTAATGGATGGAAGTATATGTGAATTAGATAAGGATCCTAATTTAGGGGATACAACTGTGGATACAGATAATGACGGGAAGCCGGATTTAGAAGAATTAATAGATAAGAAAATTATAAGTGTGCTTGGATTTAATGTTGATGTATGGACTTTCAAAAGTAATCCTACTAGAATGACACCATATGGAAGCAATGAATATAAAAGCTATCCTATAGATAGAATTAAAGATAAAGAGTCATCGGGCAGAGAAATAGTTGAGTTGAAGGAGTTAATAGATGTATATGAAGAAATTTATAGTACAATATATCATTTAAAGATAACTAACGATATATTTGTATCAGCTGATGATGTATCACAACAGTTAATGTGTTATATACAATCAGGAGTCTATGGTAGTTTACAGTTCGATATTTTAACTTTACCAGATAGAAATCAAATGAAAATATTGGATATAAATTATCCAATGTGGAGTAAATATAAAAACGTAGATTTGAAAATAGATAATAATATAGTTGACTTACCACATATGATTGTTGCTCTAAATATTATAAGATCAGGAGTTTCTGGTGTTTTAGATAGTATCGGTATAAGTAAGCATAGTGGGGGATTTATAGGTGACTTACAGCAATCAATTGGACATGCATTAAGCTATAGCAATGCTAAAACACCTGATGATTTTACAATAGATATAATTAAAAGTGTAGGGGTTGATAAATTTATAAAGCCAGATGGAAATTATGAAGAATCATATTTTTCGACAGCAGATTTATATTCAGATTTAGATGCCGTAAATATTTATAGAGAATATGCTATAAATAATAATAATGTAGTTGATGCAATTAAAACTTATTATAGTAGTGAAAGGTATAGACATAGAGGTAGTGAATTTATAAAAAATATGGGAGGATATGAAAGTCTTAAGAAGGAAATAATGGCTAATATTCCGGATAGAAAGGAGTTTAATTTAAATAAAATAGTGTTTTTAACTACAACAAGTTATCCTGACTATTATACAATTAACGAACCTAAATTTATGGGAATTATAAAGGTTACAAGTACAAAAGAATACGAAAGCATAAAGACCAGCTATGTGAAGTCAAGTAATATTATTAAAAATAAATTTCCAGATGAGGCACTACCTTCAGATGGAAAGATACTAAATCACTTTATTGAAGATGGGAAAATAAAAGGAATTAATGGGCAAAGACGAGTTG
>JBOFVP010000020.1:0-1917 GCA_051653165.1 Clostridium sp. | reverse complement strand
ATAGTTAATGTTTCAGTATAAGTACCATCTTCTGTAGCACATATACTCCACTTTGCAGATGTTGCACCTTCAAATGATATAGCAGTATCTCCGTATGTTGAGAAACCTGATTCTACTGTAAGCTTAACTGCTAAAGGTTCTGATACTTCATTTTTAGAAGCATTAAGTGGCCCAACGCTCAATGGATTGCTTTCTGTTATTTCTGTATCATTATGAAAAAGTTTTAAATATTGCATTATTTAATTCCTCCTGAATTTTCGATTTCTACTGTAGATATACAAAAAGCCCTATCAAAAAACAGGACTTACTTTATCTTTCATCAAGTATTCAATTTTTGACTTAGCTTCTTTAATAATAGTAACTACTTTAGATATTGATATTCCCTTATCTAAAGCTACTTCTTTCTGCCTCATACCCTGGTGATAAACCGCAATAATTACTTCTCTTTCTTCTTGTGTTAAGTATTTATTTAAGATTGTTTTTAAGTCTATAGAGTCCGAAATGTCAAAGTTAACTAAGTGCATTTCTTCAACATCTCCGCCCATCTTTATTGTATATTTCTTTTCTTTCCTGAAAGCATTTCTAAACTCATTTTCAATTATAAACCTTGCATAAGTATTGAATTGTGTACCCTTATTAGCCTTATATGTTTTAGCAGCTTTAGTAAGTCCAAAAAATGCCATACTCTCAAGTTCATCATAGGATAAAAGGTTTTGCGTCTTCCTCCACTTATGGGCTAACCACCTAGCAAAAGGTAAATTATCTTCTATTAGTTTTTCTTGTTTGTTATCCAATAAGCACTCCTCCTACACTATAGCCAATGCTAATATTAAAATCATTATTACTAATGCTATATAACAGCCTGTCTTACCCAACCTTGCTAAGCTAATTACTTTTGCATTCATGACTTCTATTTCTTCTCTTATTTCTGCCACACTTTTATCCATATTAATTGTCTCCTTCAATATCATAAATTTCATTAATCATTACTTTTGTCATTAGAGGAGCAGCTGTTTGTGCTAAGCTCATCAAGAACATTGCTCCAGCCCTTTGTTCAATTGATATACTTACTTCTAGAAGCTCCTCTACTGTCTTAATTACTCCTGGATAATTGTGACGCTCTAGATTGATTAATGCTTTTGTAAATAAAACATCTGCTTTCTCCATCTCCTTGTAATCGTTTGCTATTTTAGATATAATCATAGTCATTTCTCCTTCTTCTTAACTTGCTATATTGAAATATTGTTTGAAGTCTATAATTTGAACATCTACTGCTTTTTGTAGATCCATTCTTTTAACTAATCTACCTTGGTTGGAATACCAATACTCTCCTTTAGCTCCTGTTGTCTTGACTGAATGTGTTCTATATCTACTTTCATTAACTCTTAACCATTCTTGAGCTTCTTTTGTTGGTATAACATGAAGTTCAAATGTATCTAAGAAATAATAGAAGATGTAATCTGCTTGTGTAGCATAGAAGCAACCTAATGTATTCTTTGAGGTATTTGAAATAGTTTCGCAAAAGTAATTAGCTGTCTTAGATCCATAATTATCTGCCTTTATTTCAATAGTTACTGTTTCTCCATCTCTTTCTGCTACTAGGTCTATGTCTAGGTCCTGGTATTCTTTATCTGACTGAACGTTTGTTACAATCCATCCTGTTTCTTCTAAATATTTAGTGATTTCGGCTGCCCCTATTTCTGCATAGTTGTTACTGTTTTTAAAATAATTCTTATTGTTCATTGATATCTCTCCTCTTTTGTAATTTGTTCTTCATACGAAGTATTACTAGAGATTTTTATCTATCTACACATAGCACTATATTTTTTATTTAAAAAGTTTCTTTTGAACTCATAGAATTCTTCTTTACTTGGTTGCATTCCATACTCCTTATGTAAAAGGTTGTGGATACGCTTA
>JBOFVP010000019.1:0-3831 GCA_051653165.1 Clostridium sp. | reverse complement strand
GCAAACAATATCATTAATATAATTATAATATTAAGTATCGTAATTGTTGTAGTTGGAATAATGTTCCCGAATGTGTTGATAGAGATATTTGTTGCAGGATTTTCTGAAGATGGTAAAAGTAGTTTGCTTAAATTAGTTCCTTTAACTTTAATAAATATTCTTTTTTTAGGCTTAAATGCATGTTTTACTACAATATTACAAGTACATGAGGATTTTATTATACCATCATTATTAGGCTTGTTTTTTAATTTACCAATGATTTTATATCTATTCTTTGCTGGGGAATATAGTGTTTTGGGACTAACTATTGCAAATGTAATTGGGAACATGAGTAGAGTTGTATTTCAAATACCATCATTAATTAAAAATGGGTATAGATATGAGTTCTATGTAAATGTAAAAGACACAAGAATAAAGAGAATACTAATAATTATTATGCCAGTTTTAATAAGTGCTGGAGCAAGTCAATTGAATTTTGTAGTTGACCGAAATTTAGCATCTCATTTAGAAAGTGGTAGTTATACAGCTCTTGATTATTCACAAAGGCTAATTTTTTTCATAAATAGCATTATAACTGCACCCTTAATTAATATTATATACCCTGTAATAGCCAACAAGATAACTTCAAATAATTTAAATGAAGTTAATGTAATATTAAAAAAAGGTATATCATATTTAGTATTACTTTTAACTCCAATAACTATAGGGATTTTGATTTTAAACAAAGATATAGTTTCAATAGTATATGAGAGAGGGCTGTTTGGTAAAGAGTCAGTTAACTTAACATCAATGGCATTTATGGGCTATTCAATAGGGGTTATGTTTACAGGGGTAAGAGATTTGTTAAATTCAACATTATTTGCATTAGGATTGACCAAGATAACAACGTTTAATGGAATAATTGGAGTTATAATTAACATAATATTAAGTGTACTAACATTTAAGTATTTAGGTGTATATGGAATAGCATTATCTGCATCTATTGCAATGATTGTTACTAGTATTCCTTTATTAAGAAGTGTAATATCACGTTTAAAGGATATTAAAATTAAGGATATTTTAATAATGTTCATAAAAGTATCCATCTCTTCTCTTATTATGGGAGTAAGTATTGTTGTATTAAAAAAAATATTAATAGACAGTTCTAATATTGTTGGATTTATTGGTTGTGTAGCTATTGGGGTTATAATATATTTAATAGCTATATTGTTGTTAGATATTGATGAAGTTAATGATATTAAACATACTATATATAGCAAATTAAGTAAGGGAGGTAAGTGATGAGAGTATTAGTTATAGCATGTTATTCACCGTTAATAAACAATTCGGCGGCTATTGAAACATTGCAATATTTAAATAACTTAGTTAAATATGGTAACGAAGTTGAGTTGCTGACTGTTGATTTTCCGGTAGATTGTGTGTATTATGATGAAAATGTATTAAGTCATATGAATAAAAATATAGTTATTCACAAGATACGTGGGGGGAAGATATTTGACTTAATAATTCCTAGAAAGAGTAAAAATAGTAATGAAATAAGTAAATATAATGGAAATAGCTCAAAAACGGTTTTAAGAAAAATTAAAAATGCGATAGTTATTCCAGATATGTATTTCTCGTGGGCAAAAAATGCAGCTAAATATGGAATAGAGTTATTAAAGAATAAGAAATATGATGTTATTATTTCAATGCATGAGCCACCATCATCTCACTTATGTGCATTATATATAAAAGAGAAATTTTCTGATATACCATGGGTAACTTACTGGAGTGATCCTTGGTTAAAGGATTCAACAAGAGAAAAGGCTTTTATATTAAAAAGAATGATTGAAAAGAAAATGGAGCGTAAGGTTGTAGAAAAAACAAATCATTTTATTTTTGTAACAGATAGGAATAGGGATAATTATATAAAAGAATATAATATTAATAAAGAAAACACAACAATTTTAACGCGAGGATATGATAAGAAGCTATATGAAAATTTAAAAAAAGAAAAAACTCCGTCTTTAATAAAAAAAGATAAAATAAATATAATATATGCAGGAGAAATTTTCTCGAAACTAAGAGATATTAAACCATTTTGTAAAAGTTTAATGGAATTAAGAGATGATGAACCAGAACAATTTAATAAAGTTAATGTTCTTTTTTTTGGAAATATAGATGATATAGAAGGTAAGAATATGTTAGAATCATTGGAGAATGTAAGTGTTAATAACCGCATTTCGTATAATGAAGCTACAAAATATATGTTATCAAGTGATGTGTTGATTATATTTGGGAATAAGAATTCTAGGCAGATACCGGCAAAAATATATGATTATATGGGAGCTACTGGTAGGATTTTAACTATTTATGGTGATGAGAATGATCCAATTAGAGAAGTTGTTCAAGGGCATAAAAAGTGTATTAATACTCTAAATAATAAAGAAGACATAAAAGACAAGTTAAAAGAATTAATAAAGCTATATGAGTCAAATGATTTGAAATGTGAATCAGATGAAAAATATGAGTGTGATAATATAAGTAATAAACTAAATAAAATAATTAATGAGGTGTAAAATGCATGTAATGGTTATACCATCATGGTATTCTTCAGAAGAAAATCCGGTTCACGGTAATTTTTTTAAAGAACAATTTATAGCACTTCATGAAAAAGGGCAAAAAATTACAGTTTGTTATAATGAAGTGTGGCCTTTAAATAAAATTAAGGGTAAGTGGGTAAAAGGGGGGATATCTGTTGGGGTTGAAAATGACCTTAATACATATAGGTATAGGGGTTATAATTTCCTTCCAAGAAATACAAAAATGTTCAGTTTATTTAATAAAAGAATGGAGAAATTATATTTAAAGATTGTTTCTGAACAAGGGAAGGTTGATATTATACATTGCCATTCTTGTTTTTGGGGGGGCATATCAGCAGCTTATATTAGTAAAAAATACAATATTCCATTAGTAATAACGGAACACTCATCACTAAAGTATGCAAAGTATTGTAAAGAATCATATAAACCATATATATATGAGGCGTATAATAATGCAAATAAATTGATTGCAGTTAGTAATAGTCTTAAAAATGAGATGAAAGAGTATACTGATAATAATATAGTTGTAATTAATAATATGGTAGATGATAAAAGATTCAATATATCTAAGGAACTTTGGGAGGATTTTACATTTTTGAGTTGTGGTTATTTGGTTGAAGGTAAAGGTTTTGAAATGTTGATTGATGCATTTTATAAAGCATTTAGAGGATCAAATGTTAAACTAAGAATTGTAGGCGAGGGATACTTAAGGCAACGTTTAGAGGGGAAAATTAAATCATTAGATCTACAGCATAATATAGAATTATTAGGGTTGCTTAATAGAGAAGAGCTGAAAAAAGAATTTGATAAATGTAATACGTTTGTACTAGCTTCAGAACATGAGACATTTGGTATGGTATATGTAGAGGCTATGTGTAGTGGTAAGCCTGTAATTGGAACATTAAATGGTGGAGCAGAGGATATAATAGATGAAAATGTAGGTGTTTTAATAGAACCTAATAATTCAGAAGCTTTAAAAAATGCAATGATATTAATGCAGAAAAATTTTGATAAATATAAACCGGAAGAGATAAGAAAACAATGTATATTGAGATTTGGACGTAATACCATAATAAATGAAATAATAGGAGTTTATAATCAGGTTAAGGGGGCAAAATAATGTATTTCAAAAATTATTCAATAGAAGAATTTACAATAGAGCTAGCATCATCATCACCAACACCAGGAGGAGGAAGTGTAGCTGGAATAGTACTTGCATTATCAGGTAGCTTAAATTCAATGGTATATT
>JBOFVP010000018.1:0-13154 GCA_051653165.1 Clostridium sp. | reverse complement strand
CAACTGCTAAACTAAATGATTGAACCCTCATATCATTAGCTTGCAATGTACGAGGTGATTTTAATAACATTACAGCCTTGCCCCATAATAGTTCTCTAACTATTAATTGCTCATACCACCTTATATATTCTTTAACATCACCAACATAAGGGCAGCTTGTGCTTCTACTATCATTAGTGCCTAACATAAATATTGTTATATCACCATCATGATTTTTATTCCATCTAGAGTATGATCTTGAACAATAATCACCACTGTATCCTCTATTAATAAAATTAATATTGTTGTTATATATTACATTTAAGGCTTCTGTAAAAGACTCAGGTAAAGTCTTACCAGCTCTTGTAAATGTATGTTGTGTTCCATCAGGTAATATATCTGATGGTGGATTTCTTTTATCAATGCTAGAAATATCATGTCCGTATGTTAAAGAGTCTCCTTGAAATGTAAAACAACAAGATAAATTATTTCTTAATTTCCAAATTAAATTACCTAGAAGCTGTGATTGAATCAATCTTAATTTTTCCGCATCAAATTTTGAACATCTTAAAATTGTCGTGTCTGCTATACTATTTTCAATGCTGATTTCTGAGATTGTATTTAGTTCTACCTTAGTAGCCGCTCCCCCACTAGTTATTAATTGTTCAGTATCATTTTTAACCTTAGTAGCTTCAATTATTTTTCCATCTAAAACTTCAATGATGTCTTGAGCAACACCATTAACAATATTACTAGCACCTTCTAACACTCCTTGGTCCACATCAATAAAAAAAGTAAATGTTGAAATACTATTCCCATTTTTAGATATAGTAGCTTCTACATTTACTCTTCCATTCACTCTTGTGAAATCCCTATTAAGTTTTATAATAGCTTTATTATCACTTATAGTAATATTTGTACTTTGGGTGAATCCTTCACCCCTAGAGTTCTTACCTTTTAAGGTTATCGAAGCTCCAGTAAGTGGATATATAGCACCATTTTCAAAGACATTTATAGTTATTGTTCTATCATCATTCTGCTTCATTCTCAACACTTCATATAGTTTTTCATTTAAATCTGTATTTATAATCACCTCTTACCTCCTTACGCTATTATTATAATAGTTAATTTCATTTCATAAATTTTATAAACAATATCAACATCTTCAAAATTACCATCATATTCACCTATACATGAATGAAAAATATCAATAGAATCCCTATTGTAACTATTAACAAAAGCCCTAAAACTACCAAGAGATATTCCACCTGGATGAGGTATTCCAGCCCTTATTTCACAACCAGATGGTATGACAAATGCTTTCCAACTCTTACCTATATATCTACTAGGTATTTTGAAATTAGTAATACCGTATGTACCACTGCTACTATTATTGTTTACGGTAATACTGTCAATATCTATCATATTTAAATAAGCTCGTCCACTACCACCGATAACATTAGTCATACCAAATGCGTCAATCCTTGTTTTAGAACCATCATAATGGTTGAATTCAGCATACTGAGATGTATATCTAGCTCCATAACCAGTACTAGTATCACCTAGTGCAAAATCACCTGTATCTAAGTTTAACACAGCATTCAATCCTAGTATTAAACCAAATATACCAGTCGTACAATTTAGCCCTCTAGCAGTTATACTAGTTGAAAAATCCCACTCTTTATTATCCAATGTTCTAGTATCACTAACCTCTAAACCCTTACTACCTAACGCAACACACCCAAATAATGGACTCTGAGGGTCTAAATCTTCAAATAAAATAGCTCTAACCAATTGCTTTTGGGCAACATCCCGTTGTGCTTTAAGACTTGTATTCATAGCATTCATAATACCATTAATTTTTTCAGCATTAACCGAGCCACTTGGAGTTATAACAGAATTAATTTTAGAATTATTATCTGAATTAGAATTAAAGTAATTCTTTATTTCATCTCCAACAATTATATTTAAATATTTTCTAGTAAGAATATCCCAGTCATATCCAATACATCTCACCAAAATATCTTCACCTATATTTTTATGATTAACATGAATTGTATCTCCTAGACCAATGTTGACTAGTGATTTAACATATTCATATTCATTAGTATTTTCAAGAGCTGCAATTTTAATTTCCCCAGTTATTACTGGTTTATCTAAGCCCTTATCAAATAATTGCTTAGTTCTATTTCTCATTGCTTCATATAATTCTTCTTCAGTATCAAATCCTGTTCCATCAGTTGAGTCTTCCTTAAGTACCAAGTCTCTCATATCTATGAAACTTTCATGCACTATCCTATACTTATCTAACAATGGACTATCCACATATAGCTCAGGTAATCTTCTACCATTAAATGCTTTAGGTTTAGCTCTAGTCACAACACTACTTGTATTTTCCTTTAATCCAATATCTAATAAATTAGTCCCATAATTTATTTCAACCCCATAATCTGATCCAATTTTATCATTTATATAAATATTAAAATTATCAGGTAAAATCTCTCCACCCCACCTTTTGATTATAGTATTATCATTTGATCCATTAATAAGTGCAAGTCTATTATTTTCAATAAAATAACAAGTGCCTAGGGTTTTGATGTTAGAATTACCAGTGTATATTGTATCAGCTAAGAGCACATCCAATGCTTGTTTACAGTTCTTATTTTCAACTCTTATATCCTCAGTTGTACTTTTTTCAAGGTCAAACATTATGTGAATAGCTGTTATTTCTAATCCATTCATTTTCCTTTTTAAATTCAATATTGGAAATAGTTGAGCATTACTAAAGGGTGTTTGAGCCTTAATTACACCACCATTATCTATGAACTTCCATCTACCTTCTTCATCATATGGTATTAGTATTTCAAGTTGACAAATTCCATTAAGTCGTATTTTAAAAATAGATTTAATTGGTTGTAATGTTACATCACCATCCTGCTCAATATCAGTTAAATAGCTTTTGTTATTAAATTTATAATATTCAATAGACATAGTACACCTCCTTAATACGTTCTCCAGTTAGGAGTAACATACACATTGAAATTTCCATTCCAGGAAATAGTATTCATACCTGATTCCAAAGTTAAAGAATCCCAACTTCCTTTTTTTCTAATATTTTCAATTTGTCCATTTCTATAAAGCAACTCTTTTTCAACATTCACTATTACTTCTTGTCCAACATTTATTACTATTGGTCTTGAGTTAATAAGTAATGTTATCAGACCCTCCCCAACAATTCTGTAAATTGGTTTAGATTTCATCCCTGGATTTCTAATTAAATTATTCACCTTTATTTCTTGTTTACCCGATTTATAGTATGAGTATGGTTCACATATAAAATTAACATTTACTGATCCAAAAAGACTAAATTTTGTTTCAAAGTCATTTGGTAATATAATATTTTTAACTCTATAAAAAAACTCATAATCATCTGAGATCATGAGCTTATTATCTATAATATCATTTAACCACCGCTTTAAATCTCTATATTTTGATGATATAATGTTTTTCTCAACTACATCAAAAGATATAGGGATAACTATATCCTCATAACCACCGGTATCACAGTAGTAATCACCATCAGCTCCAGGTATAGATTGAATTTCATATTTCTTTTTTGGAAAAGGAATTATTATTTTATCAAGAATTTTCATTCCAAAATCCTCATATGAATTTTTATTATTAAATTCTATAAATACTACGTCCATAAAATTGGTTCCCCCTTTGAAATTCCATAACTCTCTTGTTGATCTGTGATTCTCTCAACAACTCTATCTGTTGTTTTATCTGCTATAACTTCACCATCTAATATTGTTTGATTAGTTGTTCGTAAAATAATCGGTCTATCATCAGTTTCTTTACCACTAGTTCCAGCTACATTTTGTCCACTGACAATTTTAGCGGTTGTAACTGATGTTTCATAATCAACTGTTGCTTTAAGTTTATTCGTTAAGTTACTAACTTCATCGTCAACCAAACCTGTAAGTTTAGGCATTTCCACATTAATACCCACACCTATACCTTTAACCAAGTTAGTACCAACAATATCTCTAAACACTCTAGAAGGTGAGTTTATATCAAAGAAGTCTAGGAATCCATCGAGTAATCCACTACAGAACCCTGTAACTTTATCTTTTAACCAACCACCCATTCCAGTAATTCCATCCCAAAGACCTTTGACAATATTAACTCCAATATCATATATATTGCCTGGTAAATCAGAAAACCAATCTATAATTCCATTTACAGTATCACTTGCCGCTTTAGTAGCTCTATCATACATGTCACTACCCCAAGTTGCAATTCCTCTTATAGAGTCACTTAAAAAGTTTCCTATCCTACCAGGTAACTGTGAAAACCAATTAATAATTTCATCTATGATTTTTGGAACTTCTGTAGTTACCCAATTATAACAGTCTACTCCCCATTGTACTAAACTCGCTAAAGCTTCACCTACAGCATATCCTATTTTGTAAGGTAACTCAGAAAACCATTGAGGTATTCCTTCAAACCACTCTATTACACTATTAATCCATCCAGGTATTTTTTCTGTAAAGAATGTCATTATTGAATTCCAACAATCCTCAAAAAATACTTTTACATTTTCCCAAACTTCAATCCAAAAATTTCTGAAATCTTCATTGCACAACCAAAGGGCCACTATTCCAGCTACTAACCCAGCTACTAACCCTATTATTAATACTATTGGATTAGCGGCCATTGCTGCATTTAGTAACCATTGTGATATTGTTGCTCCTTCATTAGCTAATTTAAATGCTTGAAATGATTTAACCAAACTCATTATCATATTAGCAACATTCATAGTCATAAGAGCAGTTCCTATTCCTATCACACCAGCTGTAATTGTACCAGAGTTATCACATATCCAAGCTAGGCCTTCTATTAGTTTCGGAAGTGCATCCGCAATAAAATTTAAAACTATACTTAATAACTTTCCAATCCCTTCTGCAAGTTTAATAATACTACTTTGTACCTTTGGATCACTGAATGCTTCCCTCAATTTATTTCCTATTTCATTGAAACTTTTCATAGCTTCCTGAGCTATAGGTAATAACAGTTTACCTATATCAGCACTTAAACTTTGCATATTTAGTTTAGCTATTCTCATTTGATTTGCTAAACTATCCGAGGTTCTAGCAAAATCTCCTTGAGCATCAGATGAAACACTCATTAAATAGTTGTATCTTAATAAAGCTTGTTCAGCCTGTGACATCTCTTTCCATTGTTTATTTATACCTTGTGTTAATGCAAATGCCTCCAAGTTAGCAACTGACATATTTATTCCCAATTGTTTTAATGGTTCAGTTTCTCCAGATATCCCAGATCTAATCTTGTCAAAAGCCTCTTCATGCTCTAAATTATAGAATGAAGCAAAATCTCCAGCTAACCCAGTCATACTAGTACTTAAATCCAATACCTGTTTATCACTTAGTCCCATTGATTTAAGCATAGCTCCCATTGTTCCATTAAACTTCTTAGCCTGAAGCTCACTCATACCAAAAGCACTCGCTGCATCTTTAGCCCAACTATTTATTATTTCTGAATTACTACCAAAAGTTACATCAACAACGTTTTGAACTTCCTCTAAATCAGAGGCTAGTTTTATACTAGCTAATCCCATACCAGTGAGTGCTGTACTTGCTGCCACAACAGCTCCAGCAAAAACTTTTAAACCGTTAGATGCTATTTTATCAATGCTACCTAATCCTTTTTCTAAACCATGTGGATCTAATAGAGTATCAATTATAATTTTTCCATCAGCCACTTATTTCTCACCTACCTTTTTTATGTAAAATAAAAAAAGCAGGCATTGGCTCACTACTCAATTAAGGTGTGGCTCTAAGCTCTGTCTTTTAATTCAATAACCGTATTAATTTTTTTACATCTAGGACATTTTATCTCTCCTTTTACAATCTCAGCTTTCATAAGCATATGATTGCAATTGTAACATCTAATCTCCTTCAAATTTAATCACCTACCTATAAAAAAATAAGCACTCTACAAGTGCTTATAAATATATTTCATTTTCTATAATATCTTCTTTTTTGATCATGTTCCTAAGTTCTTGTATGAATGAGCTCCACTGCAAACTAGCTCCTACTATCTCAAAGCTTAAAACTTTCAACTCTTCATCCCTAGACTTATAATTAACTACCATATAATACTTTGTTTCCGATTTTGTCTTATTTCCAACACCAGTTATACCACCTATAATAGCTCCAAGAGGTCCTAATAAAACCCCACCTACAACAGCTCTACTAGTTACTGACTTACTCTTTTCAATAACATCTTTTTCTGTTATACAATTGGCAGCTATAATTTGATTTAACGCTAGTTTTACAACTGGCTTACTCTTAATAACTCTACTCTTAATTTCTAAAAACTCATCGTTAAAACTTACTTCAACTGCAGCACCTTTATTATAATCAAGTAATCCATCTACATAAGCAACATTAATGCTTCTATTTCCATCTTTATTTTTCTTACTAAATAACCCCATAATACTTAACTCCTTAAAAATCCTTTATATTATTATATTAACATTAAGATTGAAAATTTACAATATTTTGCTAATGTCTCCACCGTTCAATAGGGCATTTTCAATATCACTAATTTTTTCAATCTCATTCTTTGATTTAGGAATTTCATATAATGATTTCATTTTTTTATAATGCTCACGTTGCTCTTTATCTTTAATCTTAGATAAATCAGTGCTTCTATACCCCATTATCTTAACTATCATATTATCCTCTTTAAGGCTTTTAAACATAGCTTTGAACTTCCACCAATGCAAGTACTCTATATCCTGAAGGTCGATGTTGTATTGGTCCAAAAATGCAGAATAAATGTAGTCATCATCATAATTAAAATTATAAATTTGAGTGACGCTCTTACCTTTATTATTTTTGTTTGATGATTTATCTTCATCTTTCCCACACTTATAGAACCATATTATTTGTTCAATTGCTTTTTCAACATCTCTTGGTACTTTTTTGAAATATAAATTGAGAGCAAGTTCGAGTTTTTCTGTATCAGTTACCTCATCATCTTGCATTAACATTTCAAGTAAAATACCTGTCCTAAAATCAGAATTTATAGCATATTTAGAACCATCAACTTCAACTGCCTTTGGTAATAAATCAATTAAAATGTTCATTACTTGTTAGAACGTCTTTGAGCTCTATTCACCGAGTACTTATTAGTAATCTTTGTTAGCTCTTCTTTTTGATCGTTAACTTGCTTAACCATCTCCTCGAATGCATTCATACACATTAATACGTTAACTCTATCACCAAATATTTTTTTAGATGTTCCTTCACCAAATAAAGAATCAAAAACTTCAAATACTGTTTCACATTGTTTTCTTATAACTACAGATGTTTTTAAACCTTGAGTAACTTGAGCTTTTTTAATCACATCATCCAATGCCTTTTCATATTTTTCAGCCACATCGGCTTCAAATATATCAAATTCACCTAGATTTACACCATTAATAATTATTTCTTTCATAATACCTCCTACACTGTACCAGCAGTGAATGACTTAGTTGTAGTATTAAATTCTCCAACTATTAAATCCCCTACTCCTAATAAGTTTCCAGCAGCACTCATGTCCCCATCATTATTATCAAAAGAAGCTACCTCGATAGCCACTCTAAACTTTCTAGCAGTAAACGTATTTTGCTTAGCAGCTATAGCTTTATCTAAATCAACTATTATATAATCACTTTCAGCATCTGAGCCCACCTTTTGTAATTCACCTATATTACAAATAAAATCAACCGCCTTTTCTGATCTAATCATATCAGTTGTGAATGGAGTGCTCCAATCATAACCAACTATACTCTTTGTAGCATTTTTATCATTAACATACCTTTTTGATGTTGTCTGTGCTGAAGGTTGCTCATTTAAGTCAGTAAATCCAGCTCCCATTAAAACAAATTCCTCTGTTGTCTTTCCTACATTCAAATAATTAGCATACTTTCTTCTTTGCTTAATCATTTAATTCCCTCCTTAAAATAAATTAATTTACATTGTATTTGATACCTAGCTTCATCCACATCGGTTTGAAATGCATAACCTATAGTTGTAGCTAATATACTTTTTACCACGTTCCCATCAATTAATGGAATTGTTCCTGAATTAGTTTCATCTTCTAACCATTTTGCAAAATGCTCATAGAATCCACTATTCTCAATATTTTGTAATACATCAGCTCCATAGCTTTCTCTACTACAAAATATAAAATCATATTGTCTAATTGTATCCCCATTAACGTACTTTTTTATAACTGGCTCACATGGTGTCTCTTCAATACTATACGATGTAGCTGTATCATCTAAATAATCTACATTTACACCCTTAGCAAATTCATTTAAGTAAGGACAAGTTCTTATAAAGTTTCGTATTCCTTCTATTATCACTTCCCTCTACCTCCTACAAAATCAGCTATAGTCTGTATAATATCATCACCTTTATCAATCCATGCTCTTTTGTCCCAGCGCTTACCTCTAAGACCACCTTGTTTTAATCCTTGTTTACCATTCCCTTTATTGTTATAAAACTGTCTTCTAGCATATGGAGCTTCATATGTCACATTGTTTCTATTAACCACAACGTTCATATCCTTTAATCTTCCATGTAAATATGGAACATAGTTATTCATAGCCTTAGCATACTCTTTGGAAAACTTCATTTGAGCTTCACCATTTTTATTAAGATACCTCTTCAATAGTATTTTTTGTGTAGCATCCATTTTAATTTTCCAAGCAATCTTTTTAGACCCCATCACTTACCACCTATTTCCCAATGATTCCCCCAGTCAGCTATTGTAAGTATCTTAATAACATCATCATAATAATTCTCCAAATATTTAATAGTATTTCCCCCAGTTCCTGTGATGTCAAAATCTAAGATGCCTTTTACAATAATGTCACCTGGTTGAAATGTAAAGTATTCATATCTTTCAATATCATTTAACCTTGAAAATGCTTTTGGTCCTATATACTTTTTTTCCAATTGATTAGAGATGAAAATTAAAATACTATCTTCACTCATTAATCCCTTATCGGTTAGTTTTGTATTTCTTTTTCCTTGCCAGTTAACACCTTCTATTAAGCTTCTATGATATTTACAACAATCATCTTCCTTAGAGTAATACCTATTATATAAAGTTATATTAGCATTTTTAAAAAATACAGCCACTCTACCACATCCTTACATATGGAGTAGGAAGTAACAATTTTATATCATCAGTTATGGTCCATGCTTCTGTACCACTCTTAAATGACATTGATTGACTACCTTGTGTTATTTGAGAAACACCAGCTATTGGTTTAGCATCTTCTATTTTTAAAGAATTCTCTATTAACTGGTCAACAGCGAGTGAGAAATTATTTAATATAATATCGTCCGAAAAGTCTTTATTGAGATAATTTCTTATAGCAATTATAGCTTTTAGTTTATCCTTATCCATTTAAATCCCCCTTAAATAAAAATAAAGAGGGTGTTTAAACCCTCTTTATTAAAGTGTTATTGTTCCAATACCAATCTCATCAGCGTGTGGACAAGAAGGAATCATAGTTGCAGCTGCTTTAGTCCATTCAGATACCGGATCAACTTTTGTGTATGTTCCAACAAACACATTTCCAACCATTGAAGCTGTTTCCATTTGCCCCGAACCAATAAGAGCAACTTCTTCAGCAGTTAATCCCCAAATTGATTCTCCTAAGTTTCCTTCTGAGAACATAGAGATTATATTTTCAGGGAAGTACCTCTTAGTTTCAAACCCTTTAGCAACTTCCACTTTATATTTAGCTTCATAAGTCAAAAGCGTAGGTAATTGTAAATCAAATAATAAAGCGTTAAGTTCAGCTAAAGTAACTACCTTAGCAGCGTTAACACCGTGAACTGCTTCTCTAATGGATTGGTTTTTACATAATGCATTATGTATTTTTCTAGAAGTTAACATCCTAGTTGGTCTAACACCAGATTCAGATTCAACAGCTGAAGCTAATGTTTCTAAATCATCCAAAGGTTTTGACGTTGATGCATTACTCCAGTTAAATGCTTTTTTATTAGCACTAGGAACTTTATAATCAACAGTAACCTTAACTCCATTTTCTTCTATTTTTATTTTACCAGAACTTAAAAGTTCCATTCTCATCGCTTCAGCTCTTACATTAACACCTTCAACCATTTTTTCAGAGTCATTGTAAAGTTGCTTTACTACCATCTCTAACTCAGCATTAGTTCTAGGATTATTAATTTTAATAATTTCCTTTTCCCCAATCGGTATTTGTCTCTTGATCAACGCTAAACCTTGAGCACCTTTTTGAATAGCTTCTCTAGATGCTATTTGAGTTTCAGTATCTAGAGCATGTACACTCGCTGATACTGGAAGTCCACCTCTACCTAATATCATATCAAATTCAATATCTTGAATTTTTCTATTAGGGAAAAGAGCTTCACCTAACATAGCTGGCATTTGTCTTTCCTTATAATAATCAATTAATTCCTTTGTATTAAAAACTTCCTCTAATCTTGGCATTTAAAAATCCTCCTTCACTATCTAAATCTTATATTTGGTAATTTAGCCTTTAATGCAGTTTTAGCAGCAGTTGAATATCCATCAAGAACTCTATCCTCTCTAAGATACCCCTCAACTATTACAGCACAAGGCATGTCACCATTTGTTACATCTACTGTTTTATAAACCACACCAATAGGTGTTCCCGGGAAAGTATCTCCAGTAGCTTTAACAACATTCCCATCAGCGTCAATAAATGAACCAGCTGGAACATATTTTTTTCCATGATCATCACCAGTAGTAACATTACTAGCTAACACAGTAGCAGTAAAAGTAACTAAATTTTTAGGAGATGCTAAAATCTCCATATCCTTTGTATAATTTGTTTGTGTAAAATACATAAATTCTTCCTCCTCTTATTTACTAGCCCAAGGATCACTTTGTGCTGAGCTTGTTTTATTTAATTGAGCAGCTATCGCGGCGCCTATTGATATATCTTTACCATCTGGACCTTTTCCAGGGACATACGCTGAACCTTTCATTTTTTCAGTAGCTATAGCTTCCAAACCTTCTGACCAATCCTTAGAAATAGTATCAATAATTTCTTTAGACTTATCAAAATCTTCACCTAAACATTTTTCAATAATACTTGAAGGTAACTTTTTATCTTTAGCATATTTCATAACTTCAGATAACAAATCTTTTCTAGCATTAGCCGCTTTTTCATCAGCCAATTGTTTCCTTATTTCAATAAGCTCCTTTTGAGTTGGATCTGTAATTAAATCAGGATATTTTTCCTTCAACACATCACCAAACTCAGTTTCCCATGTTCCTTTTTCCTTAAGGGTTTTAAGTGCTTTCTTAGCATGAGTATCTTTTTCAGAGTCCATAAACTTTTGAAAGCCCTTATCATTCTTCATTTTTTCCTTAAATGCATCCAAGGTAAGTCCACTAGCTTGTAGTGACTTAGCTAAATCACTATTCTCTAGTAATGAATCAATATTATCCTCATCACCAGCTTTTTCAATTAATTTTAATAAATCTTTCTTTAACATTTTTATCCTCCTTATCCCATAAACCTTTATATAAGCCTTATGACACAAATTTATTTACTTAGTAGTATATTTACTCCCCTTACACACTAAATGCCCATAAGACGAGTTTAAAGGTATTATAAAAAGCCTTAGTTTACTAAGACTTACTTCCATTTATTCAACAATATCATAAAAACACCTACATAATGGATGTATTGGTAAAACCGGCGCTTTATCTAAATCATAAATCTCACCATCATACTCTCCACAATCACTACATGTTTTGGCATCTAACACAGCATTTCTTTTAACTTTTTCAACTCCAGTTTCTTTACAAAACCTTTTAAAAGCTTCATCGTGAACTCTTCCAACCTCAGTTTCAACTAACCTTTTAGCATTGTAAGCACTTGAATTAAAAGTACTTTCAATTTGCTTTTTAATCTGATTTACATTTATTTTTCCATCAAGAAAATCCTTAATTTGCTTATGAAGCTTTTGAGCAACTTTACCCTCTTCATCCCAAATCCTATTGCTAAAATGTTTCCCTTTGAAAGCATTATCAATAATTTTTCTAACATCCTTAAACTTAATATTATAATTCCATTCATAAAACTTTAAAGATTCAATTATAACTGTTTCAAGAAGTTTTTCAGTAATTGTAATTTCACTAGTACACTTATCTTTTAGAAGTTCATCAACTTCTTTGGTTAATTCATTCATTAGCATTTTTCTTTCACTAGCTGAAATATGCATTATATTATTATCAACTGTATACTTTAAAATAATATCAGCTAACTCCTGAAGTACTTTATCTTTACTTTTCTTCAACAATCTATACACTTTGTTTAATTCAACAGTAGACATTGAATATAAACCCTCAATAAATTTGACCTTATCCATCTGAATCACCTAAATTATTTAGGTCTATTATTGGACTAGCCTCTTGCTGCTCCTTTTTAACCTTTTCAGCTTCAGCAACTTTATTATTAATGAAACTATATAATCCTCTAGCAGTATCCTTTGATATAACTCCTTCTGGAGCTTGAGCCAACATTTGTGATGTAGCTAAATCATCTGAAGGAATATTTGGTGTGTACAGTGCTTTAACATCTTTATAATCATGTTTAAGATTTTTCTTAATATCCAAATATATAAATAAAAATCTAAGTCTATTTTTAACTATGTTCTTGTGAGCTTTAATTTCTAAACCACATTTATTTTCTAAAACTATTAATCTAGATCTTAGAGTAATACCTGATAAATTTGACTGTAATTTCTCATTATGATTTATGTGACAAGCTATTTGATACATTAAATCTTCATATCTATCCAAAGTATTTTGGATAAAGCTATCATTAATATTTTTAATTAACCATGAAGCATCTCCTCCAGTTTGAGGAAATTGAATTATTCCTAACTGTTTCATTTCTGGAATTTGCTCCTTTGGAACTTGAGCATTTTTGAATAATAAGTATGCATTTCTAAAATCTGATATTTCATTTCCAATATCGGATAAGTTTGTTTCAAATGCATCTTGTATACTTTTAATATCATTGTACATACTGTCATCTGTTTTCTCATCAGTAAGATTAC
>JBOFVP010000017.1:0-2335 GCA_051653165.1 Clostridium sp. | reverse complement strand
CAAGTTGGCCCTAGCAGTAAAAAACTACTAGGGCCAACCTTTAAACTAAATACTTTTTCTTCCACTTTTCTTCAAACTCAATAAAGCCAACCTCATCATACCCATAATCAGCTTTTAAATCACCATCAGAACCAATTACCATAGTCATACTACACCACTTCTTATCTCCCACAAACTCATTCCTATAAGGTGCAATAATCTTATCTAACCCAATAAATAACTTTGTAAACTGAATACTAGCTAAATCAACTGAATTATAGCAATCAACATACTCCCCATTAGAACCCTTAACAAAATACTTCATAGAATAACTTCCCTCAAAGTAAGCCACATAATAAACTAAACCATCCCACTCCCTAGGTAAAAACCCCTGAAGCTTATTAAATATTTCTTGAAACATCATATCCATAACTACTCCCCTCCATTTGGAAAAATTATTTGAGTTACCTTACCATCAATACTATAAGTATAACTTATATCCGTAGGCCTAAAGGAACCCCCCTCATATATAGGTTCAACCTTCACCCTTACATCCTTACCGCAATCAACTTCCTTTGCAAGGTCTTTCTCATGCATTCTATAAGACCCTCTATTTATACTTAAATCCTGAGGAACTAAATTTCCTAACCCCTCAGAACCATTAAATCTATCAGCTATTAAATGACCCTTATCATCAGTTTCCCTTTCATAGCCTTTCCCTATATCCTCCATTTTAGTATTAATAGTAGGCTTACCCTCATGATTCTTCATTTGAAGCTTACCCTCAGCTGAGATTATTCTTCCCTCTTCATCAGTTTTATACCTATATCCATTTACTTCATACTCATTATTTGGGATTAAATCCTTACCCTCCTTATAAGCATGACCATTATCATCACAATTTTTACTATTGTCCTTTTCCCCATCATTAAACAACCTATCAATATAGCTTCTAGCCTCATCTGGGGAGGAACTTTCCTTAGGCTTAATCTCCTTATAATTATCATCACTAGTTTTCTTAATTTCCTGAGAAACACCCATCTTATCTAACATTAAAAAACACTCCCATCCCTCTCATAAACTTCCTTTACAGAACATAACACATCATTATAAGTTGCATCCCTTAAAGATTGCTCATAAATTAACAACAACATAACTAAGCTAATTCCATCAGTTCCATACTTTTCAATAGAAGGATTAAGATTTTTAACAACACACTCTACCCATTCCTTAATATTATCACAGGTTGATGAAGCTTTTATAGCCTCCTCAGCTTTAAGAAAATCAAATAATAACTCCCTAAAGGCATAGAATTTTTCTTCCTTCTCAGAATTAATATAATTTAAAAATCCCCTTTTAACCTTAGCATCCATTCTACCCTTAATAACTAAATTCTTTACCTCATCCACATTATATACATCTTCACTTTTTAAGATTTCCCTCTTCATTATAAAATCCAATAAAATCTCACATGAATTATCTTCTATTTCTAAATCAGAACAGGTATAAGAATATCCCTCATCAGGAGTTTTAAACCTATCCACCTTACAAAGAACAGGTTGTACCCACTCATTTTGATACACAGCACCAACACCACAAGGTAGTTTTGCAAGCTCAGTTATTTGGTCATCATTAAGATTTGCAGCCCTTCCAACAAGCTCTCTATCACCTTTATCTGGTAATCTCATTATAATCTTAGTGTTTGTATTTCTAATAACTGACATGTCCAGTAACCCTGGTGCTTGGTCAGCAATTATAAACCCTTCCCCATAGGTTCTCATTTCTGCAATTGCGTTAGATAACATCTCAACACTTTTACCCTGTAAATTAGAACCCTCTTGAGATTGCTCCGTTGATGTTCTTCTAAGCAAATTATGAGCCTCCTCAAGAACGGTAATATGCTTAAGCTCAGAATTCATTAAGGCTCTACTACTCATACGATATTCCTGTAATTTTAAAACAAGCATCCCCATAATAAGAGATTTTGTTTCCGTTGACCCAACTCTACTTAAATCAACTATTACATTCTCATCAAACAAGCTCTCCTCCCTTATTTCATCCCCAGTAAAAATCATTCCATTTAGCCCATTTGTAAGGGACTCTAACCTTGTTAATAAAGCTCCCTTATAGGCTCCTTTGTTTTCATTATCATATTCACTAGAATTAATTATAACCTTAACATTATTAGAAACATCCTTAAAGGAAGGATAAACCCTCTCATTATACCTATTTCTCGAAGTAATAAGGTTCCACCCACAATCCTCATAGGACTTTTCAACAGCACTTTTTAAAACTGCTGGCATTGCTGCATACATTGGCCAACAAACATTAAATATTTCAACTAATCTATCTAAAT
>JBOFVP010000016.1:0-20066 GCA_051653165.1 Clostridium sp. | reverse complement strand
TAGATGAAAGCTTTAGTAGATTTGGAGTATTTTTAGAACTAAAGGATGGAGTAACTCCTGAAATGGTAATTGATGAAATTGAAGCTTTAGCTGGAGAGGGTGTAAAGGGAAACTTTTATTCATTAAAGAGTAGCATAACAAGCTTAATGGAAAGTACAGCCCTTGATGGAAATGCAAGTATAGTACTTGGAATTATTTTAATTATTCTTTCACTTATTGGTGCAATTTCAATGATGATGGGTCATTTGTTAAAGAGAAAAAATGAAATAGGCGTAAAACAATCAATAGGAGCAAGTAACTTAATAATTTATAAAGAAATATTTAAAGATATGTTCTTTGTTACATTAACATCAAATATTTTGTCTTTATATGGTGCATTTATGATAACTAAATATATATTACCAGGATGGCTTATTTTAATGAATATTGGAATAGCAATTTCTCTTGGAATATTAATAACAATATTGCCTGTAAGAGGAATTCTTAAAATTCAAATTGTAGATTTATTAAGGAGGAAGGGTTAATGGAGGTAATTAAATTAAGTAATATAAGAAAAGTTTATGGAGAGGGTAATGGAAGGACTTGTGCATTAGATAAGGTTAACCTTGTTATTAATAAGGGAGAGTTAATTGGAATAATAGGACCATCTGGGTCAGGTAAATCAACTCTTTTAAACATAATAGGATTAATAGATGTACAAACCTCTGGAGATTATTTGTTAAACGGAAGAAGTGTTAAAGGTATGAAGTCCAATGAACTTGCAGTTATTAGAAATGAAGAACTAGGATTTATATTTCAAAACTTTAATCTATTAAATGATTATACAGTACTAGATAATGTAACAATGCCATTAGTTTATGCTAAAAAAAATAAAGGTGATAAGCTCACAAGGGGTATGGATATGTTAAAGAGTCTTGGAATGGAAGATCATATTTCTAAGACTCCTGATAAGCTATCTGGAGGAGAGAAACAAAGGGTTGCAATTGCAAGGGCTTTAATAAATAATGCAAATATTATTTTAGCAGATGAACCTACAGGTTCATTAGATAAGAAAAATGGTAGAGATGTTATTGATAAGCTTAAAGAAATTAATAAAAGTGGTAAAACTGTAATAATAATTACCCATGATGAAG
The DNA here is from genome assembly GCA_051653165.1 of Clostridium sp. Classification (GTDB taxonomy): domain Bacteria; phylum Bacillota; class Clostridia; order Clostridiales; family Clostridiaceae; genus Clostridium. Next base: position 18,933 of record JBOFVP010000016.1, on the reverse strand, counting down.
GAATTGCTAAAGAGTGTGATAGGGTAATAAAAATAGAAGATGGCCATATAGTAAGTGATGAAAGTACAAGACAAATGGGACCGTAGATATTAAGCTTTTAAATAAATACAAAAATACCAGTGGAGTTTACGTCAACTGGTATTTTTATTTAGGATTATTAATTTCATCAAGCCACACGCCTTGAAAAATAGAGTGTATAACTTTAGTCATAAATAGGGCAAGTTCTTCAGGAGATTCTTGAAAACCACCTTTAATCCACTTCTGTATAACTCCAATTTGAGAACTTGAGGCTATTATTGACATATAATTAGATGGAATTGAATTTGTAATATTCATTATTTGTAAATTTCTAATTAAAACTCCTTCTATAAGAGCTTTTACTTTCCATTGAAATGATAAATCACCATTTGGACCAAGCAATACTCCAATAAATTGAGATGAATTTTTAATGTAGGTATAAATCTTACATAATAGAATTTGTAAAATATCATTGTCTCTAGGAAGAAGGGTATTTATATTTTCTAATAGGGTGTCATTAATTATAATTTTTATAGAAGATATAATACTATCTTCTATTTCTTCTAAAAGTTCGTATTTATCTTGATAATGTAGATAGAAAGTCCCCCTATTGAAATCTAATTTAGTAACTATATCAGTTACAGTTACCCCAGCAATTCCTTTTTCTTTAACTAAATTTATAAAGGTTTCTTTTAGAATCTGTTTTGTTTTTTCACTTTTTTTAGCCATAACAATCCTTTCACTAAACACTCTTATAGTAAGTGTTGATAAATAGTCATTAAATCATATTTGTTCATAGTATTACAATTCAAGTAAAGTATAATACTATTATAACATTAAATTAATAAATAATGGTAAAAAAACCAATATTGGGGAGGAAGTATGGTTATTAGAGGAGAAGGTATTGTAAAAAAATTTTCAGGGAATAAAGTGTTAGATGGAATTGAGTTGAAGGTGAAAAGGGGAGAAATTTTAGGATTAATTGGTCCGTCAGGATCAGGCAAAACAACTTTAATTAAAGTTTTAATGGGAATGGAAAATAAGGATCTAGGAGAAATCACTGTGCTTAATGAATCTATACCAAGTATAAAAGTATTAGATAGAATAGGATATATGGCCCAGAGTGATGCACTATATGAGGAGTTAACAGGAAGAGAAAATCTTAGATTTTTTGGAGAGATTTATAGAATAAAAGATAAGGTGTTGAGTGAAAGGATAGATTATATTTCTAAGCTTGTGGATCTTGATGAACATATGGGCAAGAGAGTGAGTAAATATTCAGGTGGAATGAAAAGAAGGTTATCTCTTGCAATTTGTTTGATTCAAAATCCGGAACTTTTAATTTTAGATGAACCAACGGTTGGTATAGATCCAAAAATAAGATATAAAATTTGGGGTGAACTTAAAAAATTAAGGGATAAGGGAAAAACTATGGTTGTTACCACTCACGTTATGGACGAAGCTGAAAAGTGTGATAGGTTAGCGCTACTTAGTGATGGCAAAATTATTGCAATTGGAACAGCAGAAGAGTTGAAAAGAAATTATAATGTTATTTCAATAGAAGAAATTTATCTAAAGGGGGAATAATAAAAGTGAGAATAGTTTCAATTGTTAAAAGGATTATTATACAAACATTAAGAGATAGGAGAACATTAGGATTAATTATATGTGCACCAATTTTATTAATAACACTAATAAATTATTTATTAACATCAACTACAAGTGATGATATTAGAATAGGGGTTGTTGATTTACCATTAAATATACAAAGCTCACTAATAGAAAACGGAATAGACTTAGTTGAATATAATGGGATTAACAATATAAACAAGATTATTAAAGATGATAATTTAGATGCATATATATATATTAATGATGGAAAATATAATATTACCTATGAAAATTCAGTACCAATGGATGCATCATTAATAAAAAATGTGTTTATAAATTCCTTAGCAAAAGTCAGAGGTGAGGAACTTACTAGGGAGATTAATAATGTGAGACCAAATTTAAATGTGGGCAAGTTGGAATTAGATATTATAAGTAATTATATATATGGAGATGAGAACTTAAGTTTTTTTGATACATTAAATCCAACTTTAATAGGTTTTTTTGTATTCTTCTTTGTATTTATAATTGCAGGGGTATCAATATTAAAGGAAAAAACGAGCAAAACCTTAGAAAAATTATTATCAACATCAATAAAAAAATATGAAATTTTATTAGGATATCTATTAGGATATGGAGTTTTTGGTATAATACAAACAATATTGGTTGTATTATATTCTATATATATATTAGATATGAAGGTGGCAGGTAGTATATCTATGGTAATACTAACCAATGTATTAATAGCTTTTGTTGCATTGTCTCTTGGTATATTCTTTTCTACATTTGCTAGTTCAGAATTTCAATTAATGCAATTTATACCTATAACAATAGTACCACAATTATTTTTTACAGGTATAATACCAGTTGATACTATGAGTGAATCATTACAAAATATAGCACACTTCATACCACTTTATTATGGGGCAGATGTATTACAAAAAGTAATGATAAAAGGAGAAGGTTTTAAAGACATATATGTGGGGTTGATAATTTTATTAGGATTTTTAGTTGTTATTTATATTATGAATATTGTATCATTAAGAAAGTATAGAAAAATTTAGTTAGTTGATAAGTAGAAAAGGTAATTGTATAATTATGGTATATACAGTTAAGGGGAGAAGAGGTTTATGTGTAATTTGAAAAAAGAATATATGTATAGAGTTCCGACATTAACAATTGCTGGGTCGGATTCATCAGGAGGAGCAGGGATACAAGCAGATTTAAAAACGTTTAGTGCAATAGGCACTTATGGCATGAGTGTAATAACTGCTATTACTGCACAAAATACAAAAGGTGTATTTTTAGTAGAAGAATTAAGTAAAGAAATTATTAAAAGGCAAATAGAAGTTGTTTTTGAAGATATTGAACCAAAAGCATTAAAGGTAGGTATGGTTTCAAGTCCAGAAATAATCTTAACTATTGTAAATACATTAAAGAAGTATAATCCTAAGTATTTAGTAGTAGACCCAGTTATGGTTTCAAAAAGTGGATATTCTCTTTTAAAAGAAGAGGCATGTGAGAATCTAATAAAGTATTTAATTCCTATGGCATATCTAGTAACGCCAAATACTGAAGAGGCTACTAAAATAACAGGAATTCAAATTAACGATTTAGATGATATGAAGAAGGCGGGAGAGGAATTATTAAAGCTTGGTCCTAAATATGTTTTAATGAAAGGAGGACACCTTAAAGGAGAGGCTATTGATTTACTGATAGGAAATGATGTATATGAAGTCTTTTATGAGGAGAGAATTAATAGCAAAAATACTCATGGAACAGGGTGTACATTATCATCAGCAATTACATCATATTTAGCTTTAGGATTAGATATAAAGGAAAGTGTAAAATGTGGTAAAGTATATATTACTAATGCTATAAAAAATAGTTTTGAAATTGGTAAAGGCGTAGGCCCAGTAAATCATTTTTGGGAAAAGTAAAAAAAGGAGGTTTCTCCCTTTTATTTTTTGGGGATACAACATCAAAGTAAAAATTTTATATATATTGAAAATTTTATGGGCAAAATAGCTTGTTAGTTAAAATTATTTTAAGTTTACATAATTTAAATGCAATATTTTCACTTAAAGTATTGCAATAAAAGATTATTTGTAATATGATTTTAACGGGCATTGAAGGTTAGCGGGAATAGTTCTTTACTTATTTTCTACGGTTTTATTATGATACGGTATTTTATAGAACTATATGTACTTCAATGCCTTTTTTTTGTTATTTAAAGTGTTATAATTATATTAGTTTAAATAATAGGAGAGTGGATGATGAAGGGGCTATACTTAATAACTGACAATGAAATACTTAAAAATAGAAATTTCTATAGTGAAATAGAGAATTCCTTAAAAGGTGGAGTTAACATACTACAACTTAGAGAAAAAAATACTTTAGGTAAGGAATTTTTAGAAAAAGCAATTAAGCTAAGGGAGTTAACTAGAAAATACAATGCAACATTTATTATAAATGATAGAGTTGATATTGCTATTTTATGTGAGGCTGATGGGGTTCATGTAGGGCAAGATGATATTTCTTGTAAAGATGTTAGAAAATTATTAGGGAAAGATAAAATCATTGGAGTAACTGTTAAAACTGTAGAACAGGCACAAATTGCTGAAGTTGATGGAGCAACATATATTGGTGTAGGTGACCTGTTTGGAAGTATAACTAAAAAAGATGCAATAAAGGTTACAGTTGATACGTTGAAAGAAATTAAGCAAAATGTTACGATACCAATTGTAGGTGTTGGAGGACTTAAGCTTTCAAATGTTGATGTATTAAAGCCTATAAATATTGAAGCATACGGAGTTATATCTTCTATTTTAAGTTCGGATAATATAGAAAAAGAATGTAAAAAGTGGATTAAAAAGATTAAAGAATAAATATAGTTAGAGGATTCAATTAAGAATCCTCTTTTTTAGTATACAAAATCTTTTGAAATAATATATTAAATTATAATAATTAAATAGGTGTTTGTATATGAAGAAACGATTTTTATCATTCATAGAAAATGAGATTTTTAAAGATAGATACTATTATCAAGGAGAATTAGGATGTATTTATTCATTAGAAGAAACGATTTTTAGGGTATGGAGTCCTTTAGCAGAAAAAGGGTACATTATATTGTATAAAGATGAAAAATTATTAGAAATACCTTTAGAAAAAAAAAGTCATGGAATTTTAGAAAGTATAGTTAAAGGCGATTTAAATGGAGTATATTACAATTATAGAATTGTTTTTAAAAGAGATAATGGTGATTTAATTGAAAAAATAGCTACAGATCCATATGTAAAAGCTGTGGGTATAAATGGGAATAGGGGTATGGTTATTGATTTGAGTAAGACTAATCCAAAGGGATGGGAGTATGATAAGAAGCCAATTATAAATAGTGCAGTAGATTCAATAATTTATGAGATTCATATAAGGGATTTTACAATTTCTAATGATTCAGGTGTGGCTGAAGAGAGTAAGGGTAAATATAATGGTTTAAGTATAAGAGGGACTGCGGTGCCAAATAAAAATATAAAAACGTGTTTAGATCATCTAATAGAGTTAGGAGTAAATACAATTCATATACTTCCTTCTTTTGATTTTAGTAGTATTGATGAAAGTAAGCCAAACACAACTTATAATTGGGGGTATGATCCTCAAAATTATAATGTTCCAGAAGGTTCCTATTCAGGCAATCCCTATGAAGGGAAGGAGAGAATACGTGAATTTAAAGAAATGGTGTTAAATTTTCACAATAATGGAATCAGGGTGGTGATGGATGTGGTATACAATCATACTTATTCAGGAGAAGACTCTAATTTAAATAAAATTTTTCCATACTATTATTATAGACAAACTATTGATGGTAATTTTTCAAATGGGTCTGGATGTGGAAATGAAATAGCTACAGAAAGACCTATGGTTAGAAAAATGATTGTAGACTCAGTAATATATTGGGCTAAAGAATATCATATAGATGGATTTAGATTTGATTTAATGGGATTAATCGATATAGAAACAATAAAAGAAATAAGAAAAAAATTAGATCATATTGATAAGTCAATAATAATCTATGGAGAGGGATGGAGAGGAGGCTCATCCCCACTTCCAGATAACAAATCTGTTTTGAAAAGTAATATACAATTATTAGGTAAATTACAGATTGCTGCTTTTTCGGATGATATAAGGGATGGCATAAAAGGAGAGGTTTTTAATCCTAAAGGTAATGGCTTTATTAACGGAAAGTTTGGGTTAGAAGAAACAATTAAATTTGGTATAGTTGGAGCCACATATCATAAGGATGTAGATTATTCAAAGGTTTTATATTCAAATAGTGCATGGGCTAAGGAGCCATATCAAAATATTAATTATACTTCAGCTCATGATAATTATACGTTATGGGATAAATTACAGTTAGTTAATGAAAGAGCAAATAAGGAAGAGTTAATTGAAATGAATAAACTAGCAGCTGCAATAATTTTAACATCCCAGGGGATTGCATTTATACATGCAGGGGAGGATTTTGCAAGAACAAAAAAGAATGTTGATGGAACTTTTAATGAAAATAGTTATAATGCATCTGATTATGTAAATGAGATAAGGTGGGATAGGAAAGAACTATATTTAGAGTTGTTTCAGTATTATAAAGGGTTAATTGAATTAAGAAATACAATGAAATGTTTTAGGATGAGGAGTAGTGATGAGATACGAAAAAATATACAATTTTTAAGAAGTGTACCTAATAATGTGATAGCATATGTTATTGCAGGAGATGCAAATATGGGGAAGAGAGTGGTTGTTATTTTTAATTCTAATGAGTTCAGTGTAAAAGTAGATATACCATTAAATAAATGGAAGGTTATTGTAGATGGGAAAAAATCAGGGATTGATGAAATATCACGAGGAAATAGAAATTTCATATTAGTAGATAAAAAATGTTCTATGGTAATAATAGAAATATAAAGATAAATTACTATAATATAGTTAAATTATCAATAAATAGTTTCAAATGGGAAAAAAATATATTATAATAGAAATAATATAGAAACGTATAATCCTTGAAATGTAAGGTGGGTAACATATGGATAAGTTGTATAGAACGTTATTAGAGAGCATGACATTTCCAGTATGGGTAAAAAGTGTTGACGGAAGATTTACCTTTGTAAATGAGAGTTTTTGTAAAATGTATAATAAGAAAATAGAAGATTTCGTAGGGAAAACACTAGAAGATGTTTTTCCTATTGAGGTTTGTAAATTATATAACTTACATTGTAAAGAGGTAGTAGAAACAAAAAAGCCTGTAAAAAAAGAAATGAAAAGAAATTCATATTATACAAATTGTACAGTTTTACCATTAATAAATAGTCAAGGTGATATTGAAGCACTTGCAGGGATTGTTGGTGTAACTAAGGATCAAGATAAGTTACAAGAAAAAAATGAGCAAGTAAGGCAAGAAAAGGATTTGACAGGCAGAATTATTGATGCATTACCAGGAACTATTTTTTATAAAGATATAAAAGGCAAATACGTATATGCAAATAAGGAATGTATAGATGTATATAGAAGGTTAGGGGTTGAAGATGTTGTAGGTAAAACAGATGGTGAGATAAATCCTGACAATGATCAAGTTGCAAAGTTTAAAGAGGATGATAAGAGGATTATTGAAACTAAATTACCTATATTCAATAGTGTTGTATTTAAATATGGGGATGGAACTAAAGGGTATAAAGAGGTTATTAAGGTTCCTCTCATGGATAATCATGGCAATGTTGTGGGTATAATTGGGAGAGCGCTAGATATTACAGATAAAAAGAAAACGGAAGAAAAACTAAAATATCTAAGCTATTCAGATGCATTAACAGGAACTAAGAATAGATTAGCATTTGATATAAGTCAAAAGAAGTTTTCAAGAAGAAGCTACATGCCTCTTGGTGTAATTATGGGTGATGTTAATGGGTTAAAGGTTGTAAATGATACCTTTGGACATATTGAGGGAGACAAACTGTTGATTCAAATATGTGAGGTTTTAGGAGATGTTTTAAGCGATAAAGGTGAAATTTTTAGATTTGGTGGAGATGAGTTTGTAATGCTTATACCAAATTATGATAGAAGTGAATGTGAGAATATAGTTAATAAAATAGGTCTAAAGTGTCATGAAAATAATAGTAATCTCTATAATTTAAGTATAGCCTTAGGAATTGCTATTAAAGAAAATACACGTGAGAATATATATGATGTTTTAAAAGAAGCTGAGGAATCAGTATATAGAAAAAAATTATTTGATAATATAAGTATTAAAAATTCTATTTTAAACTCCTTAAAAATAGGGCTTGAAATTAATAGTGAAGAAACAGAAGAGCATAATAGTAGAGTAGCTGAAAATTGTATAAAGCTTGGTAGTAAATTAGGACTGAATAATTATGAACTAGATGAGCTAAAAATATCTGCTGAGCTTCATGATATTGGGATGATTGGAGTAAGTAAGGACTTAATTTTTAAGAAAGAAACTTTAACAAGTGCAGAGTTTGAAGTTATTAAAAGTCATACAGAAAAAGGATATAGGATTATAAAAGCATCTAAGGAGTTAAAGAGAATAGCGGAAAGTGTATTATATCACCATGAAAGATGGGATGGTAAGGGATATCCAATGGGATTAAAAGGTAAGGAAATTCCGTTACATTCAAGAATAATATGCATTTGTGATGCTTATGATAGTATGATAAGGGACAAGGTATATAAAAAAGCTATGAGTAAAAAAGAAGCAATTGATGAATTGATAAGATGTAGGGGGACGCAGTTTGATTCAGAGTTGGTAGATGTATTCATAAATATTTTACTATAGGAGAGATTTAGATGGATAGGGTATTACAGCATTTATTAGAGCAATTTATTTTTCCAGTTTGGATTAGAGATTTAGAGGGAAAATATTTGTTTGCAAACGAGAAGTATGGTGAATTATATAATGTTGATATAAGTTCAATTAGAGGTAAAGGAATAGAGGATATAATTGATAAATCTCTTTGGGATAGATTTAGGAAGCATTGGGATGAGGTTGTAAGCTGTGAGGAGCCTGTAACGCAGGAGCTGTATGGAGCTACAGGGTATAGACAGTGTTCAATAATACCATTGAAAAACAAAAGTGGAGATGTTGTAGCACTATCTGGAATTATTGGCTTAATAAGTGAAGAAGGCAAGATAAAGGAAAAAGAACATGAGGTAGAGATACAAAAAAACTTAACACAAAAAATTATAGATATTTTGCCAGGAGTAATTTTTTATAAAAATATTGAGGGTAAGTATATATACATAAATAAGGAATGTGAAAAGTTTTACGAGGATAGAGGAATTACTAATGTACTGGGTAAAACTGATAGAGATATTAATTTTAATGCAGAGCAAGTAGAAAAGTTTATAAGAGATGATAGAAGAATAATTGAAACTAAAGCATCTATTTTTGATGAGGTTACTTTTAAGAATGAGGATGGAAGCTATAGTTATAAGGAAGTTGTAAAAATTCCGTTAATAGATAATAATGGGAATGTTAATGGTATAGTTGGAAGAAGTTTAGATGTTACGGAAAAAAAACATACACAAGCTAAATTAGAATACTTAAGTTATACAGATATGTTAACAGGTGTTGGAAATAGAGCATATTTTGAAATGATGCAAAAGAGGTATTCACAAGAAAAATATCTTCCTCTTGCTGTTATTATGGGAGATGCTAATGGACTTAAAGTAATAAATGATACATTTGGACATGGTGAAGGAGATAAATTTTTAAAAAAGGTATCGAAAATATTAACTAAAGTCTGTGATGATAAAGGAGAAGTTTTTAGATTTGGTGGAGATGAGTTTGTAGTATTGGTTCCAAATTGTACGTTAAAGGAATCAGAAAATATTATTAAGAAAATTAATAAGTATTGTATGAAGGATAAAACTAAGAGATATAAATTAAGTATATCAATGGGATCTGCTATTAAAGAAACTAGAGATATTGATACATATGATGTTTTAAATGAAGCTGAAGATAAGGTTTATAGACAAAAACTTATTCAGAACCAAAGTATTAAAAGCTCAATTTTAAATTCACTTAAAATTGGATTAGAGGTTAATAGTGGGGAAACAGAGCAACATACGGAGCGAGTGTCGGTAAGTTGTGCAAAGGTTGGGAAACTTCTTCAGTTAGATTTATCACAACTTGACGAGTTGAAAATTGCAGCTGAATTTCATGATATAGGTAAAATAGGAATTAATCAAGAGATATTACAAAAGCCTGGTAAGCTTACGGATGAAGAGTACGATATAATGAAAACACATACAGAGAAGGGATATAGAATTATAAAAGCATCAAGTGAGTTGAAAAATGTTGCTGAAAGTGTTTTGTATCATCATGAGAGGTGGGATGGGATGGGCTATCCGATTGGACTTAAAGGAGAAAGTATACCTCTCTTAGCTAGAATTATTAGTGTTTGTGATTCTTTTGATGTTATGACAAGTGATAGAGTTTACAAAAAGGCTATGAGTATAGATGATGCTGTTTTAGAGTTAAAAAGATGTTCTGGAGGGCAGTTTGATCCAACTATAGTTGAAATCTTTATAAAAAGTTTGGATTTATAATAAGATAGATGCAATGAGTTTTTATTGTATCTATTTTCTTTTTTTGATAATAAAAGAGGGAATTATTATTAAATTTAATAAATAGAAAAAATTCACAAAATAAATAAGTGATTTTAATTAATAATTACTATTGATAAATAAATAAGCATGAGATATAATGGAGTTAGATAAATTAATAACAAAGTATCAGGAGGTATTTTTTATGAGTAAAATAGTTTTAGTAGGTGCAAATCACGCTGGGACAGCAGCTATTAATACAATATTAGATAATTATAAAGATAATGAGGTTATTGTTTTTGATAGCAACTCAAACATTAGCTTTTTAGGGTGTGGAATGGCACTTTGGATTGGTGAGCAAATTAAGGGGCCAGAAGGTCTTTTCTATATGAATAAAGAAAGAATGGAAGAGAAAGGGGCAAAGGTTTATTTAGAAACTGGTGTTAAGGAAATAGATTTTGAAAACAAAATAGTTAAGGCTATAACTAAAGAGGGTGAGGAAATCAATCAACCATATGATAAGGTTATTTTAGCAACAGGGTCATTACCAATTACTCCAAAAATCAAGGGGAGTGATCTTGAAAATGTTCAATATGTAAAATTATATCAAGATGCAAAGGCTGTAATTGATAAGTTAGAACATGAAAATATCAAAAAAGTAGCAGTTGTAGGTGCAGGATATATTGGAGTGGAGCTTGCAGAAGCTTTTGAAAGATGTGGGAAAAAAGTTACTCTAATTGATACAGCAGATTCTTGTTTAACAAGATATTATGATGAAGAATTTACAAAGGCTATGGAAAATAACTTAAGAAACAAAGGTATAGATCTTCAGTTTAACCAAACTGTTGTAGAAATTAAAGGAACCGATAGAGTTGAAGGAATTGTAACTGATAAGGGAATTTATGATGTTGATATGGTGGTTCTAGCTATTGGGTTTAGACCAAATACAGAGTTAGCTAAAGATAAGTTAGAAACTATAGGAAATGGAGCTTATAAGGTTGACCTAACTCAGAAAACAAGCATTGATGATGTATATGCAATTGGAGATTGTGCTACAGTTTATGATAATACAATTCAAGATACAAACTACATTGCATTAGCAACAAATGCTGTAAGAAGTGGTGTTGTTGCTGGGCATAATGTATGCGGAACAAATATTGAGTCAATAGGGGTTCAAGGATCAAATGGTATATCGATTTATGGATTAAATATGGTATCAACAGGTATGACTTTAGAAGTTGCAAAGAGTAGAGGTTATGATGCTGTAGCAACAGAGCTTACTGATATGCAAAAACCAGAATTTATAGAGCATGACAATGAAGAAGTAATGATTAAAATAGTTTATGACAAAAATAATAGACGTATACTTGGAGCTCAAATGGCATCAAGATATGATATTTCAATGGGAATTCATATGTTCTCACTAGCTATACAAGAACAAGTAACTATTGACAAGTTAAAGCTTTTAGATATATTCTTCTTACCACACTTTAATAAACCATATAATTATATAACAATGGCAGCATTATCTGCAAAATAAACAAAAGGCATCTTCTAAATTTAGAAGATGCCTTGTTTTAAGGTTTTAAGAAAGTCTTCTAGCTACAAAAACTAAATCATAAATATCAATAATTCCATCGTTATTTAAATCTAGATTTTGTTTGAAGTTTGTATCCCCTCTTTTTGCGTTATAGTCAAATGCAACAGCACTTAAATCTACTATATCAACAACACTATCGCCATTAGTATCTCCAGGAGTACCAACAGTTTGACCGTTATGAGTCATTTTAACGTTGTAGATATCTAATCCTTGTGTACCACCTTCACATGCACCTGTAAGCTTTAGGGTTTCACCTTTTTTTATGGTAGCATTGTATGATTCAGGCTTAACAGTGTAAGTTTTTCCAGATGAACTTAATTTAGCACTATGAACAGTTGAGATTTTTTTGTCAAAATCAAATACAAGGTTCCAATCAGTAATATCACTCATTGTATTATTTGTAATTAATAATTCGAAGTTTGCACCTGAACCCCAATCAGAGGCTATAAAGAACTCAACCTTTACACCGTTCTGAGGAATAGAATTACAAGTTACAACAAGCGGTTTGCTTGACGTAGTTGCATCCTTATTAATTAAATCAAGTCTATAAGTGTAAGTTCCAGAAGCCTTATCTTTAAAGTCAACCTTTATAGTTTGAGCTTGTGAAGTAACAGAACCTGATTTAGCAATTTTATTTCCTTCATAAAGTTCATAACTTGTAGCATTTGAACTTGTTGGAATGTTTAATGTTAAAGTGTAGTTACCATCATTTTGGGGTTTATCTATAGTTATACTACCTTCCTTTGGTTTATCAATTGGAGGTATAGTACTATTATTAACCTTAACAGTAATAATATCACTAGAAGTTACCCCATATTGGTTAATTAAATCAACTTTATACATATAAGTTCCAGTTGGTTTATTCTCAATAACATGTTTAATACTTTGAGCTTGGGAGGTTACACTTCCTTCTTTAATAGTTGCACCAGTTTCATAAAGCTTATAAGAAGTAGCTTTTGAATTAGATGGAATATTAATAGTCAAAGTATAATTACCATTACTATTTAAAGTGCTAGAAGATAGTGATGGTTTTAATGGAAGATTTTCAATTGGTGGCGGTGGTGTTTTTCCATCTAATGGTATTGGGTTTTTCAAGTATCTTTGAGCCTTAGTAATCCACCAATATCCATCTGGAGCAGGTGAACCAACAGCATCAGTTGAAGCATTTACTCCAGCACCGAATAAAATTGAAACAACACCAGCGTCTTTAGTTTCCTGCATATGACTTCCCCATGTTACAGTATCACCATTTTTAGTTATCTTAGGATCATTTGCTTCATTTGTTGAGAAGTAATCAAGTCTTTTTCCTTGCCCTGGTTTAAAGGTATCTCCAAAGAAGAATGTTGGGGCGGAATCTTCATAATTTTGAACGTCATTGGTTAAATCAGGGAACTTTCCGTTGTTATATGGATTTGGTTCCTGTGAAGAATTTAAATGTCCAACTGGTATTTGCCATAATATTACTGGTTTTTTAGTTGTTTCATGAAGTGTTTTAACATATAGCAAATAGTTGTTCCAGATATCAGCATTCCAAAGCCAAGCGGAGTTTTTAGGATCATCCTTAGCTCCAGGTTCATAAGCGCCATCAAGGCCGTATTTGTCAATAGAGATAAAATCTGCATCGTAAGAATTAATACCTGCTGCTAAATAATAATCAGCAGTTTCTTTAGCTACTTGTTTTATAAATTCTCTACCAGCTTCCCATCCGATGAACTCTGTTTTATGAAGAATTCCTTGACGAGGAACCTCGTGGCTATCATAACTCCAAATGTTAAATTGCCATCCAAAGTAAGCATCTTTATAATATTTTCTAATTGTATAGTTAATAGATTCTACTAACCCTTTAACTGAATTATCAAAAGCAGGATCCTTTGCTTTATCTAAAACACCTGAAGAATATGCAGTATCAACAACTGCAGGTATTTCATTTGGCATTTTACCAGCTTGTTGCATCATATAACCTAAGAAGTCAGGCTCTAAAATAATCCCAACTGTTTCATCTCCTGCGAACTCTTTACATATATCAAGGAAGAATTTTATATCTTTATAATAAGCTTCCATATATGTTTTATCATTAATATGCTTCATATCTAATTCATAGCTTTCACCATCGTCTGGAATATTATAGTATACAAAGAATGGAATCATTCCATGCTTTAAACTTTCCTTGACATAGTTTTTAGCTCTATCACCATCTTCTGTTGTCCATGTTCTCCAACCTGTAATTGGACCACCGTTGATATAAATATATCTAACATCGACTCTTTTATTTGTATCGGTATAGCTAACATCTTTCCAGAATTTTAAATCGTTATCAGTATCCTCAGAAACTTGTCCAAGTGAAAGATACTCTGGCATTCCTGGTAAAGATCCATCAGCCTTTTTAACTCTTACACCTATGTGTCTTGTATCACCAGTTGTTTCATCAATAATTTTCAATCCACTTCTACCATCTGCAACTCCATTTACAACAAGAGTTGTTCCATTTTCAATAGAAGCTGTTACTGTTGTTGTATTATTTGATATTACAGAGAATTTAGAATTTGGACTTTGAGTATTATAAATTTTATATTTGTGCGTTCCTTGAGATATTGTAGTTTGTAACTCAACTGAGTTATCATCTACACCTTCTATTAATACTTTAGTATCTCCATCTTTTCCTACTTTTACAGATAGAACCTCACTTTTAGTTGCTCCATAGCTGTTTATAAATTCGGCATAGTAGTTATACATACCAATTCCTTTGTTGTTTCTAATTTGTACTACTGCAGATTGGGTTCCTGGTGAATTATCAGTAAGTGATCCTTCTCCTACAACTTTCCAATCTCCTGTAAATCCAAATCTTTCGTATAGTTTATAACTTGTACCATTATTACCATAATACAAATTCATGGTGATATCGTAGTTCCCATCTACGTCTGTGCCCCATTGATTTGCAGATAATACTGGTTTTGAAGGTACTCCTGATGCTGCTGCATTAACTTTGATAACTGGTATTAAAGTTAATGTTAAGCATAGTGTTATCATTAGTGAGATAAGTCTTGTTTTTCCCTTTCTTAAAAACATGTTTTTCCCCCTTTATTTTTACTCAATTATAGTTTTTCATGGGAAGAGGATTATGTCAATAGATTTAAGGAAAATAATTAAATAAATGGATAAAAAATCAAAATAAGTTCAAATTTGCATATAGATTAATATACATAGCTCTGTTAGTTAATAATATAGGCAAAGGTTTAAATTTCATACAAACCGATTAAATCTAATTCGATAGAACAATTATTAAGGAGTATGATCTCTTATATTAATTAATTTGTTGTGGGAAATGAGTTAGAATGTTGATTTAAATTATATAGGTGGTGAATTAAGAGGAGAATAGTATATCTAAACTTATGAAAGAAAGATTTGAAATATTATCGTTAATAATATTATTTGTATTTAAATTTGTATTAATATAATATGTGTTACATCACGTGTTCCAGTAAGGATTTTTCTTCCTATGTTATTGCTTGGAGCCATAATTGGAAGTGGATTTGGTGGTGTGTTGACGGAAGGTGGAGTGATAGGAAATCAGTATATCCTAAATTTGTTATATTGGCTATGGCAGGATATTTAAGTGCAGTGGTTAGAGCTCCTATAACTGCAATTATTCTTATAACGGAAATGACGGGATCTTTTGAAAATCTACTTTCAATTGCAATTGTTGTATTTGTATCATATATTATTTCCGGAATTCTTAAAGGAGAACCTGTATATAAAATATTATTATCAAAATTATTGGTCAAAATTTGTTGTGAGAAAAGGGTATTAAGTCATAATAAAACCTTAATTGAATTTGGCGTGGAAATGGGAAGTGTAGCAGATGGTAAGCTTATAAGAGAGCTTAATTGCCCAAATGAAGGGTGTTTATTAATAGCTATTAACAGAGTAGATGAGGAGATTATTCCAAGGGGATATGTTGAAATTAACTATGGAGATTATTTAGTTGTTTGCATAAATGAGGAAGGGAGTGAAAAGATTATAGATAATTTACGAAGTATAATAAGGGGCGATTAACCAGAGTATAAGTTTACAATCAGTGAAAGTAGTAGTAGACTTGATATAAGGACTTATATTCAAAAGATAAGAAAGGAATTGAGGTATACTAATGAATGTTTTAGAAGCTATAAAATTAAGAAAAAGCATTAGAAGGTTTAAGGACCAAGAAGTTGATAAAGAAGATATTATAAAAATGTTAGAGGCAGCTATAGAAGCACCTTCACCAAAGCATCAACAAAACTGGCATTTTATTGTTGTAACAAATAAGGAGCTTATTGATAAAATGGGTGATATTGTTACTAAGAGTCATGAAAAGATTGGTGAGATGGCAAAAACAGAAGAAGATAGAAAGAAGCATATGAGCGTTATAAAATATTATACTTGTTTTAGATATGCTCCAGTTGTGGTTATAGTGTATGCTTGTGAATATAAAATGATTGAAGAAAAAATTATGAGAGATAATAATGTATCAGATGATGTATTAGATAGGTTGGGATCACCACATTCCGGTGCACAGGGCATTGGGGCAGCTGTTGAGAATTTTCTTTTAGCGGCTACAGAATTAGAATATGGTACTTGTTATATGACAGGACCAACTCATGCTAAAAAGGACATTGAGGAAATTATTGGATTTAAAAAGCCTGGATATGAATTAATGTCAATGATTTCATTAGGTGTTTCTGAGGATAAAACACCTCCGAAGCCACAACGTAGAGGGTTAGATGAGGTTGTTACTTTTATAGAGTAGAGTTATTTTAGGGGTGTTAATCATGGAAAAAATAAATAGGTTAGATGTGATTAGGGATGTAGTTAATGAAGATGGATTAGTATTAACATATTATTTAGGAAGCAAGTGTGGTGCTTGTGATGCTATAAAAATAAAGATTGAGATGGTACTTAAGGATTTTTCAAAAGTTAAGTTTTATAAGATTAATGCAATTGAAAATCCTGAAATTGCTGCTGCGTTTAATGTTTTTGCTCTTCCGGTATTAATTTTATATGGGGATGGAAAAGAAATTACAAGAGTTGGAAGATATTTTAATGAATTAGAATTTAAGCGAATCCTCTTAAGGATGTATGAAGCAATATATTAAAATATTTTAATTTCAATAAATTTAAAAAGTAAAGTTTATTTTAAATAAACTTTACTTTTTTTTGAATTTATTCTATAAAATTTTTAAAAAATAAAACATATAATTCGACATATGACGAAAATAAATTCAAAATTTATCCAATTATATTAAAAGATTTTTTTGTAGTATTCAATAAAAAATTTAATCATATATTATACTATAAATAATAAAAAAAAACAATGTTTTTTGTTTACATTAAAAAAAATATATGCTATATTAGAATAAATTTACATAATAGTATACAATATGTAATTTTTATGGGTGAAAGAATTTAAAATACGGAGGGTGAATTTATGGGTGAGCATTGGAGGAGGAAAACATTTATTAAAAGAATGTTAAGTGTATTTTGTATAATAGTATTTTTGATACCAGATTTGATGCCAACTCTTAATATTAGAGCTGGTGCATTAGAAAAGAGTGATACTAATGACACTTACTTAGGTTTAGGGGGAAGTTATTCAATAGAGTATATTTTATCAAATTATAATGTATTCTCTTTTGAGGGTGGATCTGGAAGTCATATTGTTGGACCAGTAATAGTTAGGGATGAATTATCACATCCGTCTATTGATGGAAAATTGTTTTTTGGAGATTATCATAGAGGAATAAGCTCTTTTTTAGGAACTTTGACTGCTGATTCAAAAGCTGGATCAGGACATAATCCAGGTATTGATATACCTAATTTATATACTGATAAGACTGGTAATAAGGTGTATACTGAATTTGAATATGGCATATTGAAATATTTTGCTGATGTTAAAGGGGACAATAGATTTAAGGCAAATAATGATGGGGATCCTATATATCAAAATGATAATTTTATAGATTGGAGACTTGCTAAGGAAACTATAGATAAGGAATCTAATCTTTTGTTAAATGATAGTGGTAATATAGAGATTAAACCTGATAAAAATGGATATGTAGAAATAAAGGCTGGAAATAGATATTTATTAAAAAATATAAATGATATTAAAGTGGTTAATATTGTATTTCCACAGGGGGAAAACACAAGTTATATTCTTAATACAATAATTAGTATGGAGGAAAATGAATGGAATAATTTTCCGAATATAAATGTCAATGGAAGACCTTTTAATGCTAGTTTAAGTAATCCAGAGGGTAGTGGGCATGTTGATTATGGAGTTGGGACTAATGTTGTATGGAATGCACCTAATATGACTGAAATTAGGAGAAGTAGAGGAGAGACTGATATTTTAGGCCATTTTGTAGCACCAAATGCTATTTTTGTAAATAGAAGTGGGGATGGACAACATATTGGGGGAAGCTATAATGGTACAATGATTGTAAAGAATCTAGATATGGGTAAGGCAGAAGGGCATATGTTTCCTTTAAGAGGACCTATTTTAAGATACCCTGTTGAGGTTGTTTTAGGTGGAGATAAAACTTTAGATGGTATTAAACCTAATGATGGAATATTTGAGTTTGAGTTATATGACAAAAAAGATAATAGGCTAATTCAAAAAGTTTCTACTCAAAATGGTAAAATTAAATTTGATAAAATAGTTTTTGATAAAGTTGGAAGATATGAGTATTATATTAAAGAGGTTACGGGAGATGATTTTACTATTGACTATGATAAGAGGATTTATGATGTTGTAGTAGATGTAGAATTAAATGGTAATAAGTATGAAGCAAGTATTTCTTATAGTTTAAATGGTAGTAATACTGATAATATAATTTTTGAAAATAAAACAATAATACCAGGAGCTATAAAAGTAGAGCTAGAAGGTGAAAAAACATTAGATGGACAAATACCAACTGATGGAGTTTTTAAATTTGCATTAGTAGATAAAACTACTGGGAAAGTGGTACAAGAGGTATCAACAGTTAATGGAAAGATTAATTTTACTGAATTAACATTTGATAAAGAGGGAACGTACCTTTATGAAATAAAGGAAGTAAAGGGAA
>JBOFVP010000015.1:0-3777 GCA_051653165.1 Clostridium sp. | reverse complement strand
AATAAATAATCTTTGATAAATGTACATCATCTTCTATAACAAGAATTAACTGGTTTTCCATTAAATCACATCCTAAAATTATTATAATAATTTTATCATAGATACTAAGTATTATGAAGATGTTTGTGAAGTTATAAATGATACAAGTAAAAGATTGAGGACTTAAACACATTAGTTAATAATAGACAGCTCCAGAGTATATTGGTGATTATTTTATATTTTAAGTATACATATGAAAGATTCATAATAAATATTAAAGATAGTATATATTAATGGAGGAAAAAATGAATAATAAGCATTTAAGTATAAGAAAACTAATGAGATATTTAAACAACCAACTAGAAGAAGGGGGGTTTTGGCTACCAAATATACAAAGACATTTTGTATGGAGTGAGGATCAGATAGTAAAACTATTTGACTCCATAATGAGAGAATACCCAATTGGTACATTAATGGTATGGAAGACAAAGCAAAAAATAAAGTGTAGGAGATTCTTAAGTACATTTAAGGAAGGTATAAATATACTTGATACTTATGAGACACCAAATGATTTACAAAAGCTATTGGTTTTAGATGGTCAACAAAGAATCCAAAGTATTTTCATTGCCTTGAAGGGAAGCTATGATGGAAAAGAACTTTATATAGATGTATTAAACTACAGTGATTGCAGTGATGATGTAAAATATAAGTTTAAGTTTTTACAGCAGTCACAAGCGGAGCCGAATATGGTGAAGGTTAAAGATATTATTGACTCTAACGAAAAGTCTACTAGCATAAGTAGAAGTATAATAAAAGAGCTTAAAAGCAATGGCATAAATGTGGATGATGATAAACGCGAAAAGATTGAGGATACTATAGGGCAGATTACAAACATATTTTGTGTTCAGGATGTTATTGCATATCAAGAGCTTGATAGTGTAGACAATTCAGCTATCTATAGTGAAAATGATATTGTAGAAATATTTATTAGAGCAAACTCAGGGGGAACAATACTTGAGAAAAGTGATTTGCTTTTTGCACTTTTAACAATTAGCATGGAAGACATTGAAGAAAAGCTTGAGGAACTTATTACTGACCTTAATGGTGTAGGATACAAGTTTAATAGGGATTTTATATTAAAGGTTTGTCTAACTCTTATTGGGGCTGGCTCAAAATATGATGTAGATAAGTTTAGAAAGTCTGAAAATATAGAAAAAATTAATAACAATTGGAATGAAATAGTGAATGCCATAAAGGATGTGAAGGATTTTCTTTATGGAAAGACATATATTAGATGTGATAAAACATTATCTGCATACACATCACTTATTCCTATAATATACCTTAGATATAAGTATGAAGAGGCTTATTATAATGCTATAAATAATGGTTTAAGCAACTGGGTTTTAAAGGTTATAATATCAAGTGTTTATAGTAATTCAAGTGATTCATTAATTGATTTAACAATAAAGAATATAGATGATAATAAGGGAATGGATTTTGATTCCATAAATGAAATATTTAAAAATAAAAACAAGTCTTTAGAGATAACAGAGGCTAATATTTTATCAGCAGGTTATAAGAGGGAGACTGATAAGAGAAAGCTATATTTACTATTTAATATTTGGTATGAAAAGTTTAATTTTACTCCCACCTTTGTGGAAAATCAGCCAAATATAGATCATATATTTCCACAGTCAGCACTTAAAACAGTTAAGGTAAAGGGTGGACGTGGAAGAATAGTACAAAAGTATAAGGCAGATGACATAAACCAAATAGGAAATTGTATGCTTCTTACATTAAAGGAAAATGGAATGGGAGGTAAGGGGGACAAGCTTCCTAAGGAATGGTTCAAGGATAAAAGTAAGGAATATCTTGATATGCATTTAATACCACAGCAGGAGGCTTTGTGGGAGCTTGATAGGTATGACGATTTTATAGAAGCTAGAAATGAGCTTATTATAAAGAAGATAAAAGAAATATTAAATATAACTGAAAAATAATATTGAAAATATTAGGGTAGCTCATAAGGGCTACCTTTAAATTTTATGACTAATAATTAAGTATTAATGGTAAAATAAGATATTAGTAAGAAATAAAAGGAGAATAAAATGAAGCAGGTAATCAAGAATGATAAACTAAATTTTAATAATACATATACTAATCTTCCAAGTAAGTTATTTTCTAAAGTTAATCCAGAGGAGGTTAAAGCACCAGAACTTGTTGTATTTAATGAGTCTTTAGCTAAGCAACTTCATTTAGATAAAGATTTTTTATTAAGCTCAGAAGGTATAGATTTACTTTCAGGTAATAGAAATATTGAAGGTGTTGACTCAATTGCACAAGCATATGCAGGACATCAGTTTGGACATTTTACTATGCTTGGAGATGGGAGAGCTATACTCTTAGGTGAATATACTACAAAATCTGGGGAGGTATTTGATATTCAATTAAAGGGCTCAGGGAAAACTCCATATTCAAGAGGGGGAGATGGGAAAGCTGCACTAGGGCCAATGCTTAGAGAATACATAATTAGTGAGGGAATGTATTCTTTAGGAATAAGCACAACTAGAAGCTTAGCTGTTGTTAAAACGGGAGAAAATATTTTAAGGGAGAAAGAGCTACAAGGAGCTGTTTTAACTCGTATTGCTAAAGGATATATTAGGGTTGGAACCTTTGAATTTATAGCAAGATGGGGAACCTTAGAAGAACTTAAAGAATTAGCAGACTACACAATTAATAGATACTATAGAGAATGTAATAATGAGGATAAAAGGTATGTTAATTTCTTAAATGAAGTAGTTAAAAAGCAGGCAGAGCTTATTGCAAAGTGGAATTTAGTTGGATTTGTCCATGGTGTTATGAATACAGATAACATGTCTATTACAGGAGAAACTATAGATTATGGACCATGTGCATTTATTGATGAATATGATGTAAATACTGTATTTAGTTCAATTGATATTAATGGAAGATATGCTTATGGTAATCAACCTAACATGGGAATGTGGAATCTGGCACGATTTGCAGAAACACTCCTACCACTATTAAGTAGCAATAAGGATGAAGCTATTGAAATAGCAAAAACATCAATTAAAGCCTTCAAAAATATATATGAAGAAAATTGGTATTTGGGAATGAGAAGAAAGCTTGGATTATTTAATAGTGAAGAAGAAGATATAGAGTTAATAGATACTCTTTTATCATTAATGCAAAAATATAAAATGGATTATACAAATACATTTTGTAATATCACCTTAGGTAAATTAGATATATATAATAATCAAGAAATTAAAATGTGGAATGTGCTTTGGCAGGAAAGATTAAAAAGACAAAAGGAAAAAAATGATGAAGTAAGGCTTCTAATGGAGAAAAACAATCCAAGAGTAATACCACGGAATCATAGAGTTGAAGAGGCTTTAGCAGATGCAACAAATGGTGATTATACTACTTTTGAAGCATTGCTAAAGGCTATCAACACCCCATATGATTATAAGATTAGTAGTGAGTATTACACTGAAGAACCAAAAAACAATACATGTAATTATAAAACATATTGTGGAACTTAATAATTTAACCTTTTCTTTTTTAATCGTTTAATGAAGATAGAAATTAGGCTATAATAAAAGATAAGAAAAAAAGTGGAGTTTTAGCAATGGTAGCCATAGATAAAATTTAAAATATAATATTTTATAAGAGTAAATTAGAAACGTACTAAGGAGAAGATTATGCTAAATAAATTAACAAATAGAGTATATTATATGGATTTTGTTCAACAAGGAGATAGACCAGTACTTG
>JBOFVP010000014.1:0-4504 GCA_051653165.1 Clostridium sp. | reverse complement strand
AATCTTTTTTTAACATATTTTTCACCTACTTTAATTTTCTATTAACTACATTTTTAGAGTTAATTATTATCCCTTCATCACTAATTGTGTATTTATCTATATTAATCCAAGCCTTATCTAAATTAAGGCCTGCATTTTTAAATAATTCAGGATATTTTAATGCTTCTTCTACTGTTGGTCTATAGTGTCCCGACCCATTATCTATTCTTCTTATCATACCTTTCCCATCAATTTTCAACTGTCCTGCAGCCATTACATCATCAGCATTACCTAATAATTGATGTTTCTTACCTAATACTAAATTTCCATCTTTATTTATTACAAAGTCAACTCGTCTTTGCCCATTAATTCCTTTTATTTTCCCATCTTCAATAAAGTGATTTAGTATCTTTCCATCTGAAGGTAGTGCCTCATCTGGAAATTTATTTTTAATAATATTACTTGACTTCACATAGCTGGTCTCAATCAAATGAAAATTGATTAAAGGCTAAGGTGATAGCCTAACTACCACCTTTAACTTGCGATTCTTTCATGTCTATATTTCATCACATACTCAGTCTTATTTTTCATCATCCCAAAGATTATATTTACTAATCTTCTCATTATACACATCAATGCATGTACCTTAGATTTACCTTCTGTTAATTTCTTTTGATAATATTCATAAAGTATTGGATTTCTAGGTATTTTAGACTTCTTTGATATTTGAACTTGTTGCATTGCAAGGAAATATAATACTCCATTCAAATTTCTATTTCCTTGTTTACTCTTTTTGTCTTTACCTTTTCCAGCAGAACTATGTTTAACTGGTGCAATACCTGAATATTGTGCTAATTTTTCAGCACTTTTAAATCTATTTATATCACCAATTTCTGCTATAAGTTGAGCAGCCGTTACTGTACCAACACCCGTCAAGGTTTCTAGTTTATAATCTAAGTTACTTATTATATCTTTAATTTCTTTATTTAATTTTTCTATTTCTTCTTTATAGTATTTTAAACTCCTAACATAACTTTTTACAAGTTCATCTCTACTACTTTGATATTCTCTAAAGGTATCTCCATCTCCTTCTATTAGTTCTAAAATAGTTGTTGCTTTTTTAATTGAACAAGCATTTTTACTTACTTCTAATAAAAAGTTTCTAAGTTCCATTGGTGTTACTCCCTTTAGAGTCATTGGTGAGGGATATTTTTCCCAAAATGCTAATGCAGTATTACCATCAATAGAACAAAAGAACTTTTTATAACTTGTATAGTTCTTTACTAATTGTTCATGTAATTGTATTTTAGCCGTAGTTGCTGATTTTACCAATGAATCTCTTCTATAAACAAATTGTTTCAAAGTCCAATATAAATCATTTGGCATAGCCTCTGGTAACTCATTTAATTTTCTAATTAAAACATCTGCAATACATTTTGCATCCCAATAATCATTTTTCTTTGTGGTAGGATAATTTTTTCTTTCACTGCTTGAATAAGATGGGTTGACCTCTTTTACTATATAGCCATTCTCCTTTAAGAAAACTGCTAGTGTTCTACCATTCCCACAAACATCTTCTAATCCCCAAATAGGTATTAAATCTTTCGGAATAACCTCATTTATTTTCTCTATTACCTTTGGATATTCAGAGATTTTACTTTCAAATGTAAAATCTCCCAAAACATCACCAAAAAAATTAGTTAGAACCGCTGTATGTTCTTCCTTATGAACATCTGCTCCTATAAAAACATAGTTCAGTCTATCTCTCATAGTCATCACTCCTCTTTAGAATTTATTATTTTTACCTCTTTAATACTCCCGGGAATATCTCCAAGGGAATTATCTATATATAACATCTTTTCAAGAAAAAGTGACAACCTCAATCAAAGCGTTAACTAATTAAAGTCCGCAAGGGGGCGACAGCCTATCAATTTCTTGAAAAGTTATTAACTAATTCATTCACAGATTATATAAATCTTTTTTTCTATTTCAACAAATCATTAGACTTTTTTTAATTTTATTTTCTAATTCAAATAAATTTCTGTTATCTCCACCCTAAAATGTCCAAGTTCCTTAGACACTTTTAACCTTGCATTATAATCATCAATGCCTTTATTTCTTAACTCTCTATACCTATTTTGTGCATATGCATGTCTCAATCCATGGAATGTTAAATTCCTATCATTTCTATTGCTAAATTCCTTATTATGATTATAAATAAATACTTGTAAATTATTTATAACCTTGTGTGTTTGCTCCTCTTTATTTATAAATACCTTATCACCATTCTTTGTGTTATCACAAAGACTCTGTACTACTTCCTTATTGTAAAGTGGTATATTTCTAACTAATCCACCTTTACCTTTTACAGTTAAAATTCCTTCTTTCAATGCATTAACTAATTGGCTTTTATCAAGCCTTGCTACTTCGTGAATTCGAAGCCCTTGTGAATATGCAAGTTTAACCATATTAGCATATCTAACTTCTTTGTTTTTCTCTGCATATTCAACAAATTTTCTAACTTCATCTTCACTCCAAGCCTTATTGCACCCAATTCTATCTTCCTTTGTTCTATGCTCTACACCAAGTTCCTTATTAGTAGATAGCCTTTTACTATCTCCACCTTTTATATCAATAAAATACCTTATGGCAGATAAATTAGTTGTAATGTAAGATTTTGAATATCCACTTTCTTGCATTTGTTCCACATAAGATTGCAAGTGCTTATTCTCTATCTTATTTAGATTTTGTTTTTTAAAAGTTTCTGCTAAAAACTTAACAAAATGATTCATTCCATCCTCATATCTATGCCTAGTTTTTATGCTACCTTGTCTTGTGTGTCTAAATACCTTATCAATTTGATTGCTTAAATTCCTATATATATTTAAAGTTTTTTCATCCATTTCAAAATTCCATTTATCATTCATAAATACCACCTCCCTTAAAGGATTTAATGATATTGTATAAATTCTTTCTAATGAATTTCAAATATATTTTTAGACATAATTATCCTAGTGTCAATTACTACTGTTTCAGTAATTTTTCTTTTGATAAAACCTATTCACATTAGTAATATCAATACTTTGGTACATATTCACTCTATCGTCTCAATTAACAATTGAGACGATAGAAATACTTATTAAATTCTAAGTTGTTTAGCAATGATACTACATACCTAAAACCTAGGTGAAATCATAATTTCTGTAGCAATAATGTCTTAGCAAACTAATGCTGACCTAATGTCTGACATTCCTATTTTTTAATATTTTTATTGTTAATTCCTTAGTAAAATTATTTAAAATTCCATATTATAAGATCCCTCCATATATGATCTATTAATTCCATTTATCTTTATATATTTTATTTAAAGATTATTATACTTTTCAAGAAAAAACACTTCTGAATTTAATCAGAAGTGCTTAATATTTTCTATTTTAGTATTTAACCTTTATATTTATATACTTTGTAAATATGTCCTTATATCTATTATATTGCCTTTATCATCATCAACTAACAAGTTTTCATAGTTTACCAACGCTTTTAGGAGTATCTTTAATGAATCTATTGTTGAATATTCTATTGATATAAATTTAGGCTCTTTTACCTTAATAGTACACAATTCTTCTTCTTCATAATCTAATCCTATATCATTACTATAGTCTAAATATAATCTGCCACTCTTTAACTCAATTCCTAAGGAGTTTTCAAATATCTCATTACAATTTATACAACCATCAAGTTCTAACTTTTGAATTTTAGACAATTCCAAAGAGTCGTCACCTATAAGAATTATTGATTTCATTGTTAACACCTCTATTTTAAATTCTTTAAATACTCTATTAATTCTGATTCAGATCTAAACACCTCAAAACCTTTTGCATTTGCTCCTTTTACAATACTTCCCTTAAGGTCTGGTCCATATCCTATTACAGTTTTATTTGTAGTCTTAGCAGTACGTTCTAATTGAGAAACCATACCTTTTCCTCCACCTTCTTTAACTTGTAATATTGCATTATCTAATTCTATATCAAAATCAGTTTTAATCTTTCCATCAGCACCTTTAATAACTTTATTTACATCTACTACTCTTCCTGGTAAATTAGCCTCAATATTGGTTGCTAACTCTCCTACTAATGGATCATCTGATGTAAATACTTTACGATTACCTACCCCCTCACTATCCCCCAACTGGTATAACTTCCTCTGTGCATTTGCAAATTCCTCATCATACAAAACTGGTAGATTATTAGTTGTTTCCTTTATATTTATTGTATCATCTATTTTTGTTGATGCAATCTCCAAATCAATATCAAATTTTATTCTTCCTTTAATCTCTTTCCCTGCATTTGAAATTGATTGTAGTGTTTCTATATTATTTGGAAGCATCTTTGATTTCCCACTAAATGTTTCACTTAAACCTTGTTTAGTTATTGATACTGTATTTTTAATATTTGTTACTGTTGGTCCTGAAATATAGTTATTTGCCTTATTCCATAAACCACTTGAAAAATCACTTATTTTACCA
>JBOFVP010000013.1:0-2770 GCA_051653165.1 Clostridium sp. | reverse complement strand
CTTGATGAAGAAGAGGTAATTTTAAAGGAAATTAAAGCCTTAATAAAGCCATTTATTTTAAGAAGAACAAAGAAAAACGTTATTAAAGAATTACCAGATAAAATAGAAAAGACTATTGAATTAAAAATGACAGATAAACAATTTGAGGTCTATGGTGCATATTCATCATATATAAAAGAACTAATTATGAAAAAAGTTAAAGATGACGAGTTTTCACAAAGTAAGATAGAGATTTTATCATATATAACTAAATTAAGACAGCTAGCTATTAATCCATCATTAGTAATGGAGGAATATGATGGAGGTAGTGGCAAACTAAATGGTGCCATTGAAGTTATTAAAGAGTGTGTTGATGAAGGGCATAAAATTCTTCTATTTTCTCAATTTTCAAGTGCTTTAAATGATATGAAAAATCTTTGTGTTGAAAATGATATATCCTACTATTACTTAGATGGTGGAACCTTGCCAAAAAGAAGAATAGAAATGGTAGAAAATTTTAATAAAGACAATACAAATATATTCTTAATTTCTTTAAAAGCTGGTGGAGCTGGGTTAAATTTAACAGCTGCTGATATTGTAATTCATTTAGACCCTTGGTGGAATCCAGCTGTAGAGGATCAAGCAACTGATAGGGCTCATAGAATTGGTCAAGAAAATGTTGTTGAGGTAATAAAGTTAATATCTAAGGATACAATTGAAGAAAAGGTTGTTGACATGCAACTTAGAAAAAAAGAAATTATAAATAAGATTTTAGATGAGAAAGATTTAACGAACATATCTCAATATTTATCAGAAGAAGATATACTTCATTTATTTTAAATAAATAATTTGTAACTATTTTAAAAAAAGTCTATAATAAATCGTAGAGATTATTAAGTTATATGAATAGAGGTAATACAATGAAATTTAATAGAAATGATAATTGTTGGTGTGGAAGTGGGAAGAAATATAAAAAATGTCATATGAGCTTTGATGATAAAATTAGAATGGCTCAAAATGAAGGCCATATAACACCACAACGAGAACTTATAAAGAACAAAGAGCAGATTGATGGAATTAAAGCAAGTGGTATAATAAATACAGGTATATTAGATGAAGTAGAAAAACATATAAAAATTGGTATGAAGACTTCAGAAATAGATAAGATAGTATATGACTATACAATAGCACACGGTGCAATACCAGCACCTTTGAATTATCAAGGATATCCTAAAAGTGTGTGTACATCAATTAATGATGTAGTATGTCATGGTATCCCAAGTGAAAATGAAATTCTTAAAGAGGGAGATATTGTAAATGTTGATGTATCAACTATTCATAATGGATATTTCTCAGATGCATCTAGAACTTATAAAATTGGTAATGTAGCACCTGAAGTAGATAAACTTGTAAGGGTAGCAAAAGAGTGTCTAGAAAAGGGCTTTGAAGCTGCAAAGCCTTGGGGATTTATAGGGGACATTGGAGAAGCTGTACAAAAGCATGCAGAAGCTAATGGTTTTAGTGTAGTAAGAGATTTTGGAGGACATGGAATAGGCCTTGCCTTTCATGAAGACCCTTTTGTAGCTCATATAGGGGAAAAGGGTACTGATATGATGATGGTACCTGGTATGTGCTTTACTATAGAACCTATGATTAATATGGGTGATTTTAAAATATTTATAGATGCTGATGATGATTGGACAGTTCTAACTGAAGATGGTTCTTGGTCAGCTCAGTTTGAATATACTATATTAATTACTGAAGAAGGTGCTGAAATAATATCAAAATAATATATAAAAAGGTAAGAACTTATTTTGTTCTTACCTTTTTGAAATTAAGGCAATAATATTGATTTATCACCATTTGTTATAATGTGCAACTCGTGGAGAGCTCTAGAACAGACAGTATATAGTAAGTTTCTTTCACTATCTAAAGAGTAAGTAGAATCTCCATCAGGTATAATTACCCCATCAAACTCAAGACCTTTAGCTATATAAGATGGGATAACAGTTATTTCGCCCTTAATATTTGAAGAGTCCCAAGTAACAATTGATAGATCCTCAATAGAACTTTTTAACTTGGTATATAGTTCATTTGCATCATCAAGAGTTTTGGGAATAATTGCAATAGTCTTCATTCCTCTATTCTTCATTTCTTCAATTATGTCTTTAATAACTACATTATCATCATATAGTACAGGTTCTAATCCAACTCTTTCTACCCCTTGAATATCTTCACCATTAAGAAGTATTTGTTTAGAGAAGTTTGTAATATTAATAGTACTTCTATAGCTTTTATTTAAAGACATATATGTTGTATTTTCTTCACCAAATACTTCAGATATTTCTTCTTTCTTGCTTAATGAATTACTACCAGAGATTCTTTGGTTTAAATCACCTAATATTGTAGCACTTGCTTTATTGAAGCTCTTTTTGATTAACATATAAAACATAGGGCTATAATCTTGACACTCATCAATAATTATATGTTTAATATCCATATAATTTCTGAATCCTTCCATAGAACTTCTTAAATAAATCAATGGAATTACATCCTCATAATTGACCATTCCAGATTTAATAGATTCAATTGTACTTTCTTTAGTTGTATTAATATCATTATTTGTAAAATCATCTATGTGATTCCATAGCATTTCATATATTTTAGTTATACTTAGGGTTTTGAACATATTGTTTACTTGTTCATCAATATTAATTTTAAAGTATTCCTCAATAGAACATCCTGCATCAATAGGATCATATCCAAAATCAGAAGAATTCTTCTTTTTAGC
>JBOFVP010000012.1:0-1649 GCA_051653165.1 Clostridium sp. | reverse complement strand
AATAAAGTTTTAGCTGTGGCTATTTGTTATGATTTTGATAAAAAAGAACATAGTTGTAAAATAGAAGAGCTAATTTAAGAGCAAATTAGAATTAAATCACATTGATAATCTAAAAAATTATTATGTGATTTTTTAATTTTAATCATTCATATCACTGGATTTATATAATTTGATAAATAAAATTTAGAATGTGATTGGTTATGAGTATAATACTGTGAAACTTTGAATGAAAAACAATTAATATGGATTAATTTTACATTTAATGTTATTATACAACTATATTAAGTTGCGAGATAGCTTTTATTATACTTGCAATGTTTTCTGGGGGGATATCTTGGCTAAGATTAAATTGCATGATTTAATAAGTGTATTAAATACTGACGTAGTAAAGTATAATTCTTGTATTGAAATTAACTTTTGTATTGATAATGATTCAAAATATAATGATTGCTGGATTGGAAAGATGTATGAACAGGGGAAAGATCTATATTGGTATGGATTAGTGACAGATGGTTCACAAGCGTATGAGTATGATAATTTAGATGATATTCTAAATGCAAAAGTATTCCATGGGAAAAGTATGTGTGATTTTATAGAAAAATAAGTTTTTACTCATTAGATGGATGTAGTGTAGAGGAAAGATTACCAGATTACATTTATGATTATTCTAATTAAGTAAGGTAGACCATTAATAGATAAATAGGAATTTGAAGGAGGTATTAAATTGATGACATATACAAATAGAGAAGAATTAATTTTAGAAATTTCAAAACAGGCAAAATTATTTATTAATGAATTTGATGATATTTCTGAAAAAGACAAAGATAAATTAATTGATGAAGTAGATAGAACACCAGCTCAAATGATTGCTTATCAATTGGGATGGATGAATCTTATTATTGATTGGGAAAAAAAAGAAAGAGAAGGAGAAAAAGTAATAACTCCAGCTCCAAACTATAAATGGAATAACCTAGGTGGGTTATATAAAGATTTTTATAATCAATATGAGGGGTATAGTTTAGAAGAGTTGAGTATTAGTTTTCTAAAAACGGAAGAAAAGATTATTGAATTAATAAATACATATACAGATACTGAACTATTTGAACAAGGAGGGCGAAAGTGGTCATCATCGACACCTTCTAATTGGGCAATATGGAAGTGGATTCATATAAATACGGTTGCACCATTTAAGTCATTTAGAACAAAAATACGTAAGTGGAAAAAAATTCAACAAGTATAATGATTATAAATTCCAATTTGTAGGGTAGTACAAGCTATACCCTCTGTGTATGATTTTCTCTAGTTGACATTAATAATTTGTATGGTATAAAGAAAATAAGATTATTATATCGAGAAATTCATCGTGAAGAATCACTTGAGGTTATTCAGATTACATTTAGTGATATTATCTTAATTAAATAGAGCATAGTATAAAAATATCCAGTTTACAGGTATTTGGAAATGGGTAACGGTTAGCGTAAACATATAATTCTTGAGATTGATTGAATAATTTAATATAATAATGGTAATAACTTAAATAAGTAACGAGTAATACGGGGGTATTTATGTCTATATATTTGAATTTAGATAAACCACTAATTAACTATAATAAACTAAAAAATACAAAATATTTTGTTGATAAAAGCTTA
>JBOFVP010000011.1:0-2712 GCA_051653165.1 Clostridium sp. | reverse complement strand
TTATGTTTTAGAGTTTTTAGGATTAGAGGAGATAAGTAGTTACTCTGAAAATACTTTGGAAACTAGCATTATAAATCATATTGAGAAATTTATAATGGAGCTAGGAAAAGGATTTCTGTTTCAAGGAAGACAAGTAAGGTTTACCTTTGATGAAGAGCATTTCTTTGTTGATTTAGTTTTCTATAATAGAATATTAAAATGTTTTGTGCTTATAGATTTGAAAATAGGAAAGTTAAAGCATCAGGATATTGGACAGATGCAGATGTATGTTAATTATTATGATAGATTTGTAAAGTTAGATGATGAGAATAAGACTATAGGGATTATTATTTGTAAGGATAAAAATGACACTTTGGTTGAGATAACTTTACCAGAAAATAATGAGCAGATATTTGCGAGTAGATATATGACAATACTTCCTTCAAAAGAGGATTTAGCTAAGATTGTTGAGGAGGAAGAAAAAAATGAAAAATAAAGTACCAAAATTAAGATTCCCAGAGTTCAGTGGCGAGTGGGAGGAGAAGGAACTAGGAAAAATTTGTGATGTTATTATGGGACAATCACCAAATTCATTAGCATATAATGAAAATTTAGATGGATTACCTTTAATTCAAGGAAATGCAGATTGTAAAAAAAGAAAAATAATTCCTAGGCTTTATACCTCAGAAATAACAAAAGAAAGTTTACCTAAAGATATTATAATGTCTGTCAGAGCTCCAGCTGGAACAATAGCTAAATCAGATATTCATAGTTGCATAGGTAGGGGTGTTTGTGCAATTAGAAATAAATTTGAAAATCAAGAATATGTTTATCAATATTTAATTAATTATGAAGATAAATGGAGTAAATACTCACAAGGCAGTACTTTTGATTCAATTAATTCTACTGATGTTAAAGGTCTAGATATTTTTATCCCTTCTCTTCCAGAACAAGAAAAAATAGCTTTGTTCTTGTCAGAAGTGGATATAAAGATAGAGAAGCTAGAAAAGAAAAAAGAGCTTTTATCTCAATATAAAAAAGGGATGATGCAAAAATTATTCAGTCAAAAACTAAGGTTTAAAGATGAAAATGGAAATGATTATCCTGAGTGGGAAGAAAAGAGATTGGGAGAGATTGCAGATATTAGAACTGGAAAGAAAGATTTAATAAATAAAGTAGATGATGGGCAGTATCCATTTTTTGTAAGATCTAAGAATATAGAAAAAATTAACTCTTATTCATTTGATGGGGAGGCTATTCTAATTCCAGGTGATGGGCAGATAGGGCAAGTTTATCACTATATTAATGGAAAATTTGATTATCATCAGAGAGTTTATAAAATTAGTGATTTTATTTCAGGAAAAGGTAAATATATCTATTATTATCTACAAGAAAAATTTATGAAACATGCTTTAGAAAACACATCAAAAGCCACTGTTGATAGTTTGAGATTACCTATAATAAAAGAGTTTTTAATATCTGTTCCTTCTCTTCCAGAGCAAGAAAAAATAGCTAATTTCTTATCTTCAATAGATAGAAAAATAGAATTAGTAGAGGAAGAGTTAGAAAAAAATAAAGAGTTTAAAAAGGGATTATTGCAACAGATGTTTGCTTAGAGTTTAGAGGAGTTTATCTCCTCTTTTTTTCTTGTTTGTAATATTTACAATATTTATAATATTTACGGGAAAAGACATGTTGCCAAAATCGTAATGAAATCAAGGCTTAATTGCGAAGTAAAAAGTTTTAACGTGATAAGATTACTGGTATACGTGATAAGATTACTGTTTTATGTGACATTTTTATTTGAAGTTGATATCACGTTATGATATTATAATTTAGAGGTGATTTTTTTGAAAAATAAATTAACTATATATAAACCAAATGAGTTAATAGAGATAGTTGGAAATCCAATTTCAGCAGTAGGTTTAGTCACATATAACTTTTTACTACATAAATTTCAGAATTTAAAAAAAGATAAAATTATAATATCTATGAGTGAAATTTTTAATGCTTTAGAAATTTCAGACAATTATGACGAATTATTTAATTATTTGGATTCTCTCCGAAATATTTCAGTTATATCTAGAGATTCAAAAGGAAAATTGTGGGGTGGATTTAATTTACTATCAGAATTTAAAAAAGTTGGAAATGGTGTCTTTGTACAAATTCCCGATACTATTTTTAAAGCTCTTTGTGGTGATGAAAATGAGAAAAGTTTGTATTATACAACTATAAAACTTTTAGAGCAAAGAATATATAAATGTTCATACACTATTATTTTTTATGAAATTTTTAAAAAATACGAAAAAGTTAATATTCCAATTTTTAATTTGGAAGAATTAAAAAATATTACAGGAACTAGTGATAGATATTTAGAATACAGATATTTTAAACGAGATGTTTTAACTAAGTCTATTGCTGAAATTAATAAATTTGATTCAAAATATAATTATAGTTTTGAAGAGAAAAAAATAGGAAGAAAAGTTAATGAAATAAAGTTTAGCAAAGTTGAAAAAAATTTAATAGATATTCCTGAAAATTTAATATCTGAGAAATTAGAAAAGGCTATATTGAAGGCTAGGAAGAATAGATTTGTAGATGAGGTTTATTCAGCTAAGGCTATGGAGAAATTGATTTTAAAGTACAATGAAGAGGATATAATTAAAGGATTAAATGAACTATACAAATATAACTCTGAGATAGACAATTTTTCTAAAATTTTGAACTCTAAAA
>JBOFVP010000010.1:0-5721 GCA_051653165.1 Clostridium sp. | reverse complement strand
CAGCTATTATATTATCCCCTAATAGTTTACTAATTTTACTTTTAGAAGATAAATAATGTGCTGTATGAATAACCTTAACATTAGTAAATAATACAGCTATTCTTGATAAAATTGTAAGAGTTCTATGATGGGAATGTATTATATCATACTTTTCATAGTTTACTAATTTTCTAATCTTAAAAATAACCTTAAAAATATCAATTATATTTTTCTTCCCTATATCAGGTATGTTAAAACTCCTAATACCATACTTGTCTAATAAAGGCTCTAACTCTCCCCCAGAAGAACATAAATCAATATTAATCTTATTATGTAATCTATCACATAAATTTAGCATTACAGTTTCAGTTCCTCCATAACTAAAGGTTCTTCCTAATTGTAATACTTTTAATTTTTTATCCATAGTTTTTCCCCTTCTATTCTAAAGTTTTTATTATACAATCATAAAAACTATTTACCATAGCTTCATAGTTAAAATCATTTTCAAAAGTCTGTTTTGCATTCATTTTCATAGTCGATAATTTAAAATCATCATTCAAACAACTTTTCATAGCTAAACTTAATTCACTTACATTATTTTCTTCTACTATAAATCCATTTTCATCATCCACAATCATATCAAAAGAAGCTCCTACAGCATTTGTTGAAATCACTACAGTTTCCTCACTCATAGCTTCATTTACAGTTAATCCCCACGCTTCTATCGTTCCTTCATGATTTATGCTAGGTAAAACAAAAATATCAGACTGAGAAAAATAATCTCTTCTATAATTAGGGTGAACATATCCAACAAATTTTATTTTATTGATATTTAGACTACTTGCCAGTTCTTCACACTCATTCTTATAATCTCCATCACCTGCTACAATTAATGTACAATCACAATTTTCTTCTTCAATATCTTTAAATGCTCTTATCAAAATATCTAAGCCTTTTCTTTTTATAATTCTTCCATAGTATAAAATTACATACTTAGTTTCTATATTAAAATCTTTTCTTATATTCTTAGTTATAGGGTTATTGCCCATTTCACTTGCATCATAAGCTATATAACACCTATCTTTGACACCAACACTTTCAGTTATATACTCCTTAGCCTTGCTTCCAGAACACACAATAGAATCTATACTTTTAATAAAACCCTTTGTTAAAAGTAATCTTATATAATTTTTTATTCTTTTATTTCTGCTAAGATTTATCCTAGGTTCCCATTTCTCAGTAAAATAAAAGCTCTTTTTCCCTCTTATCTTACTTATTAAAATAGCAATTATTGCTTGTAAATATTCCTTAAAACTATCCATACTAGGAACAAACACACCATCGTACTCTTCTTTGAAGCAAACCCTTATAAGTTCTATTAAACTATTTACAGAAATATAATCTAACTTATCTAACTCTTTTTTGTTTATATCATTACCATAAACCTCTTTACTAAGATTTAATCTTGTAAAACAAAATTTAATATCTATTTTTTCAGCTAACATCTTAAAAAAAGGGATTCTATAATCTGCTGCTGTATTATGAATAAATAATATTTTCATCAAAACTCCCCTTGTACTTCTAAAATAACAACCATAGTTGCCTATCTATACTTTCTAATTATTGAAATAACCTTTAAATCATCAACTAAGTACCTTTTAAACATTCTTTTAGGCTCTTTACTTAACCTATAAAACCATTCTAATCCAGAATTTTGCATCCACTTAGGTGCTCTTTTTATATTTCCTGCTTCAAAGTCTATGCTTGCTCCAATTGCCAAACTAACAGGAACCTGTAATTTAGACTTATATTTATGAATAAATTTTTCTTGTTTAGGTGCTCCAAGACCTACCGCAAGAATATCAGGTTTTACATCATTAATTTTTGTAATAATCTCATTAATCTCATTATCATTTTTTTCAAAACCATAACTAGGAGAATATGTACCTACAATATTTAATCCCTTATATTTCGATTTTAAATTTTCGGCAGCAGTATTTGCTACTCCCTCTGCAGCTCCTAATAAAAATATTTTATATCCTTTTTGAGCTGCTAGTTCGCAAACTTTAGGAAATAAATCAGATCCAGAAACCTTTTCCTTTATTTGCTCTCCTTTAAACTTAGATATCCAAAGTAAAGGCATCCCATCAGTTAAAATCAAATCAGCATCTTTATACACTTCTCTAAACTCACTATCAGTTTCTAACTTTACTATATGATCAACATTTGGAGTAACAATGTAACTAGGTCTTTTATCCTTTGCTAATTTATCTATTCTTTTAACCGCTTCATCTATAGTTAAATTATCTACTTCAGTATTAAGAAATTTAATTCTACTCATCTTACTACCTCTCTTATGATATAATTTTTTTCAAATCTTTTAATCTAGAAATATTAGATTTATTTCCAATAATTATTTTCCCATCATTTTCAATAACATATATGTCGCTTAATCCATCTATCACAATATCAGAACTAGATGAAATTATCATATTATTTTGTGCTTCAATTACCTTACCATTTCCAATTAATATATTTCCTAAAATATCTTTTTCTTTATATCTATCTATAGCTTCCCAACTTCCAACATCATCCCATCCAAAATCACTAGGAATAACATATATATCCTTAGATTTTTCTAAAACTGCATAATCAATTGATATAGCTTCCGTATATTTATAATTATTATTGATTATTTCTTTCATACTCTCATCATCACACTCTAAAATTGAAGCTAAAGACTGATATGTCATTTTTGAATACTGTTCTATTTGAGATAAGATATTATTAGTATTCCATATAAATACTCCACCATTCCATAAATAATCTTGAGATTCAATATATTGTTGTGCCATTAATTCATTAGGTTTTTCAACAAAAGCATCAACTTTTATAACCTTACTACAGCCAACAATTTCATATTCACTACTATATTTTATGTATCCATATCCAGTCTCTGGTCTACTTGGTCTCATTCCTAAAGTTACTATGGCATTCTTATTTTCTTTTATAAAACTATATCCATCCTGAATTGTATCTCTAAAATTCTCCTCATCATTTATAAGATGATCTGCAGGCAACACAACCATAGTTGAATCTTTATAATATCTGTTAATAATAAAAGATGATAATGCTATACATGGTGCTGTATTTCTACTATCCGGTTCTATAATTATATTTCTCTCTGGCAACTCTGGTAACTGATTCATCACTAAGTGTTTGTACTTCTCTCCTGTACAAACAAAAACCCGCTCTATTGGTATTATTGGTTTTATTCTATTAACTGTCATTTGAATCATTGTTTGATTCCCTATTAAATTAAGAAATTGCTTTGGTTTCTCCTCTGTAGATAAAGGCCAAAATCTTGTCCCTTTTCCACCCGCCATAATTAATGCACATAACATAAAATAATCCTCCTTTGTTCTAGCCCCAACTTAACATTACTCTAAGATGCATTTTTATCTCCAAATAAAACAAAGACTGTTTTAAAAATTAACTTTAAATCTAGCAAGCTGTTTCTTTCTCTCACGTACTTTATATCAAGTTTCATCCAATCTTCAAAACCGATATTATTTCTTCCACTAACTTGCCAAGTACATGTTAACCCTGGTTTTACATCTAATCTCTCTAACATCCATGGTTCAAATTTTTCAACTTCATTCGGTAAACTAGGTCTTGGTCCAACTAAACTCATATCCCCTTTTAAGACATTATATAACTGTGGTAACTCATCAATACTTGTCCTTCTTATAAGCTTTCCTACCTTAGTTACTCTAGGATCACTTTTAATCTTAAACATAGGACCACTCATCTCATTTTCTTTTATAAGTTCCTTCTTTAATTCGTCTGCATCTACAACCATAGATCTAAGCTTGTACATCTTAAATCTTTTACCATCTTTCCCAACTCTTTCTTGCGAATATAATATTGGTCCATTTGATTCCATTTTTATTGCAATTCCTACAATTAGTAATATTGGACTTGAAATTATTAATCCACCAAGAGCTCCTATGCAATCTATTATTCTTTTAAAAAATGTATAGTATCTTATGTTATTCTTAATGATACTCTGAGAATATTGTTGTTCTTTCACTTCTAATTTTTCAAGCATTTTCATCCACCTTTTAATCCATTAAATTTATTCTTTTAAATATTAATTAATTTAAATTAATATTTAATTTATTTAAATTAATATTTAATAATCACAATCAAATTATCTGTTTTTTTGACATTATTACCAACATTATATCATAATTATCTATATTGTTAACACTTTTTTAATTTTTGTCGAATGGTTTAAATTCAAATTCTATTACTACGTTTACAATTTAACTTTTAAAATATAATTATATTTTAATTATATTTTTCCAAAAAATAATCCATTAAATTTACAAAAAAACTGTAGCCTTATTTAAGACCACAGTTTTTATTTATTATAAACACAATTTTAATTTTCTATTAATCATCACAATTTTTAAAAGCATCTTCTAAAAATTCTTCTAATCCGTTATAAATAGGTTTAGAATTTATGAATTTTTCTCTAACCTTTTTAAAGCTCATAAAAAAGTCTGACGCATTCTCTATATCATTTCTATTTAGGTATATCGGAAAAAATTCTCTCAATTCATTATGTGATGGATTTACACCATATGCTTTTTTATATTCCCTAATTAATTCCTTAGCTTCATTGATATATTCTTTTTTTCTTTTTTCCTTATATTCATCTAATGTCATTATTATTCTAGCGGGATTTCCAGCAACAACAACATCATTTGGTATATCTTTATTAACTAGTGAGTTTGCACCTATGATAACATTATCTCCAATAGTTACCCCTTTTAATATTGTTGATTTAATACCAATAAAAACATTATTCCCTATTTTAACTTTCCCACTTGAACCATACAAATCCCCATATTTATTCATTATAACCGCTAGATCATATCCATGTGTTAGTATTGTAACATTTTCAGTTATATTAACATTATTTCCTATTTCTATTAACCATGGCCTAGTTTCATCTATAGTTACATTCCTAGGAGCAAAAATAGTTGTATTTTCCCCTATACTCATTCCTTTTTTTCTTAAATAGTTTATATAAGTCTCACTTGAAGCCCTATTTTTATAAACTACCTTTTTCAATAATAACTTCATATAAATACCTCTCTAACAACTTTCTCATACGTACTACAATAATAGTAACATTTTATTATTACTATCGCAATAACCTTTATTTAAGTAAATGCTAGACATTATTTATATAATGAATGAATTAAGTCTAATAAATAAAAGGAAGCTCTAAATCCTTTAACCTTTTTTGATTTTTATCCTTCTCAGATAATAAAATCTCATCTATACCATCTAAAGGCCACTCAATTCCAATATCCTCATCATTCCATAAAACTCCACTATCATATTCAGGAGCATAAAAATCGGTACATTTATAATTAAACACAGCCTCATCAGATAAAACTAAGAATCCATGGGCAAACCCCTCTGGTACATAAAATTGTCTTTTATTTTCTGAGGTTAATAAAACTCCCTCCCACATTCCAAAAGTAGGAGAACCAACTCTTAAATCTACACCAACATCATAAACCTCACCCTTAGTAACCCTTACTAGTTTTCCTTGAGTAAACTTAGTTTGAAAATGAAGACCTCTTAAAACTCCCTTTTTTGACATTGACTCATTATCTTGAACAAATTCCATTGTAAGTCCATTATCAAAAAAGTCTTCCTTAT
>JBOFVP010000009.1:0-1005 GCA_051653165.1 Clostridium sp. | reverse complement strand
ACTTATGGGCTTCATCTAAAATAAGTAAATATTTTTTAGCTTCATCAAAAGTTTTAATTCCACTTTCAAACATCTTCTTTTCTCTGATTCCTTGTTGCAGTGCATTATTCCAAAGCATTGTAAGTATATTAAAGGTCTGAGCTTCAAATATTCTCTTATCAAATTGAGTTAAGTTCTTAACCTCAAAACTTACTATCTGCTCTTTATCCATATTTTCTATTGAGCTATGTCCATTGAATAAAGCTCCATAATCTCTTACAATTCCCTCAACATTTAAAATAATATGTTCTAGTCTTTCTTGCCTTGATTGGGTTAAATTATCCCTTACAATAGTAAATTCATCATCTGAATATAATTGTTTTTTAGCATATTCAACTAGTTCCTCCATAATAGGATACTGAAGAGTATTATATGTAGTAGCCTTACTTCTCTCTATTCCATAGTCTGTATAGAAATCCGATAATACTTTTTCAAACTCTCTTATTTCAGCTTGTTCACTGTTTGGAGATATGAATTGATATATCATACTTACCTTAGATAAATGAAGCATAAATGAATTCTCTTCATTAACCTTATTAGTTGTTTCATCTATTACAGTTGCAAATATTTGAAGTGGATTGATTATCCCATCACTTCCATCTAAAGCAACTACTTTACCTCCAAGTGTTGTTACTAGAGTCTTGAACTCTCCAGCTATATCTAAAACTCTAATTGTGTTATTTACTATTGCATTATTAACTAAAAGTTTCTTTAAGAATGTAGACTTACCACTTCCCATCATTCCTACTACAAGTGCATTATATGACTTTCTAATCTCATTTCTTGTGAATAAATCAAATAATACATTACCACCAGTTCTTGTAGTTCCTATATAAATACCGGTGGGATCGGTTAATTCAGAATAGTGGAATGGATATCCTCCCCCTAAAGCAAATGATGGAATCTGTTTTCCTTGCCTATTCGGTAGTTCCTTAGATTGCTCTGTAGCACCCTTAAATAAAGCTT
>JBOFVP010000008.1:0-28043 GCA_051653165.1 Clostridium sp. | reverse complement strand
CCAGCCTTATAAACACCTTCAAGATAGCTCTTATCACCAAGGATATTTTTAACTCTCTCTTGAATAGGAGCAAGTTCACCAATAATTACATCAGCAGCATCACCTTTTAAATCAGCATATCCTTTACCTTCATAATCCTTAGCAACAACTAAAGGATCAACTCCTTTAATAGTAGCAATAATATCAATTAGGTTCTTAATACCAGGTTGTTCATCAGTGTAATTAATAACACCAACACTATCAGTAACAGCTCTAGAAACCTTCTTTCTAATAACTTCAGGAGGGTCCATAATTAAGATGTAAGCATTAGGGTTATCATCAGACTTAGACATCTTTTTAGTAGGTTCAGCTAAACTCATAATCTTAGCCCCAGCCTTAGCTATATAAGGGTCAGGAACCTTGAAAGTTGGGCTATAAGCAGAATTAAATCTAGCAGCTAAATCTCTAGCTAATTCTAAATGCTGCTTTTGATCAGCTCCTACAGGAACTAAATCAGTGTTGTATAATAGAATATCAGCAGCCATTAATACAGGATAGGTAAATAAACCAGCCCCAATAGACTCACCATATCTAGTTGATTTATCCTTATACTGAGTCATTCTTCCAAGCTCACCCATGTAAGTTGAGCAAGTAAGAAGCCAAGCAGCTTCAGAGTGAGCTGGTACATGAGATTGAATAAATAAAGTATTCTTCTCAGGGTCAATACCAGCAGCTATATATATTGCTAAAACTTCTAGAGTTTTTCTTCTTAAATCCTTTGGTTCTTGTTTAACTGTTATAGCATGTAAATCTACTGCACAGAAATAACAGTCATATTCCTCTTGAAGGGAAAGCCAATTCTTAATAGCTCCAAGATAGTTTCCAAGAGTTAAATCTCCAGAAGGTTGAATTCCACTAAATATAATCTTTTTGCTTTCAGTGTTGTTATTTTCCAAATAAAACACTCCTTTCTCAATAAGTTTGAACAAAAATCCAAATAAAAATAAATGGAAAAGTTCACATATATTAATTATAGATTTCAAGGATTTTTATGTCAACTAACTTATAGAATATTATCATAGTATAAATAATACATAATACAATGTTACGATACATTTTACAAAGTGGTTTTAAGATAATATAATACATTTATTAAAACAGAGGGGGCAAAATTTATGAATAAAAAAATAGAAAATATGATTTATACAGCTTTAATGATAGCATTAGTATTTGTATCAGCAAGCGTTATAAAAATTCCAACATTTAATGGATTTATACACTTGGGGGATTCTATGGTTTTCCTTTCAGTATTATTATTAGGGAAAAATAGAGGAACAGTTGCAAGTGCTTTTGGAATGTTATTAGTTGATGTATTTGCAGGGTATATGTTGTGGGCACCATTTACATTTATCATAAAGGGAGCAATGGCATATGTAGTCGGAACAATTTTAGAGAAGGTAAATGATGCGAATAAAAGAAATCAAATAATAGCATTTTCAATAGGAGCTATTGTTATGATCGTTGGATATTTTATAGCAGGAGCCGTTATTTTAGCATTTTTAAGTGGGGCTGAAAATGTTGGTTTAATACAAGGGGTTATATATTCAGCTAAGGATATAGTAGGAAATATAATTCAAGGAACAGCAGGGGTTGTTATAGCTGTGGCTATGTGTGTTGCATTACAAAGTACGAAATTAAAGAGTCATTTATATTTTAATAAATAAACAAATAAAGCGTACCTAGAAAGGTACGCTTTACCTATACAACGAAGACTATCTTCTGTTGTTCATTTTTTGGTTTTTTCTAGCTCTTCTACAATCTGGACATCTAACTGGATCGTTTTCAAATCCTTTTTCTTTGTAGAATTCTTGCTCTCCAACTGTGAAAACAAATTCCTTTCCACAATCTTTACATACGATATTCCTATCTTCCATTATAATGAACCTCCTTGAATTCATAGGGTAATTGACTTTGATAAATTCTAACCTGATGACTTCAAGGATTAGCAATGTTATCTTAGAGAATTTTCCTATATTAAATTTACAATTTTATTATATCATATATATATGCACAATCAATACATTTGTTTCCTAAAATATGAAAAAGAATAAACAAATAATGGGATTAAAAACATTGGTATAATGTTTACATAGTTAAATATAGTTAGTATTTTAAAGAACGATAAAGTGTTGTGTGTTATTGCTAGTGAGCATATATAAACTAATATAGTGTATAAACATGCAAATTTAAATCTGTTTTTAATCCAATGCTTAAATATCATATAAATACAGAAGTAGCTTAATACAAATTTAAGCAACCAACCAGTAATTGATTTATAAATGTAAAAAAACTCACCAAATTCTATAAAACCTGCAACTTGAGCCCTTTGAGAGGCTATGAATTCAGGGAAGTATATGTTTCCAGCTCTATAAGGGCCAAAGGTTGAAATAACTGCTATAAAAGAAACAACTATTATTATAGAACTTATTATTAATGAGTATGTAGATCTTTTAATAATTCCGTGTTCATGATTTAGGTTAGATGTAAAGGGTAGAGTTAAGGTTATACAACTTAAGCTACCTAAAATCATAATAAGTGTTTCAAATGAAAATCCAGTTTTCATTATTGGAAGTATATTAGTGTAATCACAGTATCTTTGGATTAATAGGGATAATATTATATTTCCAATAGTTAAAAAAGTTACAGATATAATTGAAAGAATAAGTATAGTATTAAATCGTCTAGTTAATAAATAAATAGATGGTACAAGTAAAACAAATAAGGTAAACCAATTAGGGGTTTCAATAAATAGGTTAATGTGAATATTCATTGCATTTGAAGCAACGCTTTCTATTGAAAGAAGAAATGCACCAAATGCGAAAATTAACAAAAATAATGACCCTATAAATTTTCCGCAAGTATGAGTAAATAAATCATGTATGCTCATATTCTGAAAAAAAATTGCCCT
Source organism: Clostridium sp. (assembly GCA_051653165.1). Classification (GTDB taxonomy): domain Bacteria; phylum Bacillota; class Clostridia; order Clostridiales; family Clostridiaceae; genus Clostridium. Next base: position 25,096 of record JBOFVP010000008.1, on the reverse strand, counting down.
TTTAAGCATAAATAAGTATACAAGGGAAATAATAATACATCCAGCAATAGCGTAAATCCAAGTATCACGTCCTCCTGTTTTAATAAATATTGATGAATATGTGGTTATGCTTATGGTACTAACCCCTAAAATTAAAAACATAAAATGTTTAGATGATAATTTATCCATATAGTATAATCCTCCGTTTCTTAACATTCTAATACATTCTTTCTACAATCTATTATTCTCTAAAAAATGAATATTAAACCTACTTTGTGGAACAATATTTGTAGGTGATGAAGATGAAAAAGGATTTAGAGTATATAAAAACAAGATTGGAAGGCTCCTTTGATGTTAAATATAGAGAGTTGCTTACACCACTTGGAAAAACAACATTAATTTTTATTGATAATCTATGTAGTACACAATTTATTTCTCAATACATAGTTACTCCAATAAAAAAAGAAAACCAAGAAATAAAGAACATACAAGATGTAATGGAAAAGGCATTAGATATTAATATCGCTAATTTGTGCAAAGATATAGAGGATACAATTCTTCATATATTATCAGGTGATGTTGTTATTGTTTATGATGATTATAAAGACATTATATTTTGTGAAGTTAAAGGCTTTGTTAGAAGAGGAGTATCAATTCCTCCAACAGAATCAGTTCTTAAGGGTCCACGAGAAGGGTTTACAGAATTATTTGTTGATAACATTGCATTAATTAGAAGAAGGATAAAAAATTCTAATTTGAAATTTGAGCCAATATATGTAGGGGAAGATAGTCAAACGGTAGTTTGTATTACATACATAAAAGGTATAGCCCCTGACAAACTAGTAAATGACATAAGAAATAAAATAAAAGGAATGAAAACAAAATTTATTCTAGACACAAACTATGTTGAGGATGAATTAAGAGGGAAAAAATCAGTATTCGATACAGTGGGATACACAGAAAAACCTGATGAGGTTTCTGCAAAATTATTAGAGGGTAGAATAGGGGTGTTAGTTGATGGAACTCCATTTGTTATAACAGTTCCATATTTCTTTTTAGAAAACTTTCAAGCACCTGATGACTATTATTTAAATAAATATTTTGCAAATTTTACAAGGGCAATGAGATGGATAGCATTTTTTATTGCAACATTTTTGCCAGGTTTATATATAGCAACAGTAACCCACCACTTTAACCTAATCCCATCTTTACTGGTTTTTAGGTTAGCTGTTTCTAGGGCGGGAGTACCACTTCCTACAATTTTAGAAGTGCTAGTTATGATGTTTGCGTTTCAACTCATAAAGGAAGCAGGATTAAGACTTCCACAACCTATAGGAGGAGCAATGAGCATAGTTGCAGCTTTAATTTTAGGGGATGCAGCTGTTGGAGCAGGTATTGCTTCTAGAATAACAATAATTGTTGTGGCAGCAAGTACATTAAGTTATTTTCTTATACCAAAGGTATATGGTGCGTTATCAATATGGTCAGTTATTTTAACTATAACTGGAGCTTTAATAGGTTTACCTGGTTTATTTGTGGGAGCTTGTATAGTATTTGCAAGATTAGCTGATTTAGAAACAGTTGGTTATTCTTATTTATTCCCATTAGGAAGCTCTGTGGATCATCAATATAAAGATTTAATCTTTAGAAGTGATCTAAATAAAATATCTAAGAATGTTGTTGGAGGTAGTGAAAATGAAGAGTAAAAGAACTGGCTGCTTTTTATTATTAATACTATTTTTACTACCAATATTAAGTGGATGTTATAACTATAAAGAAATAAATAAGGTTACCTTTGTAACAAGTATGATTTTTGATAAGGATGCAGAGGATTCAGTTTCTGTTTATTTAGATTGTATAAAGCCATATAGAGATGCAGGAGATAGTTCTGATAAAGGGAAAAGAATGCTTTATAAGGGCAAGGGAAAAACAGTGCTAGAGGCAATTAGAGATGTTAATATGGCTACTGGTTATAACCTAAACCTATTGCAAAATAGAGCATATATTTTTACAGAGAGGGCTGCAACTAAAGGCATAAGCCAATTTATAGATGTAATTACAAAAAATCAAGAATTTCAAATAAAGCCATATATGTTTGTATACTATGGAGATATAGATAAATTATTAGAGGTTACATCTAAAGATGATGAATATCTAGGGTTATTACTTAATGATATGGTTTTAAAAAATAAATATAACCCAAGAAGTATAGCAACTAATATAAATGATTATTTAACTGATAATTTAACTAAAGGGAATGTGTCTCTTGTTGGGGCGCTTGAATTAAGGAAAGATGTAAAGGAGCAGAGAGTTGAATTAAAAGGTGGGGTTGTTTTTCAAGGGGGAAAATTAATTGGTAAGGTTGATAGATACGAAGGGTTTGGCTATAATTTCTTAACTAATAATATTAAAAGTGGTACATTAGAAGTACCAAATCCTCAAACTAGTGATGGATATATCACTTTAGAAATTTTAAAGAGTAAAACCAAAACAGATGTTGATTATGATGGTAAATCTATATTAGTAACAAAAAAAATAAATTTAGATACAACAATAGGTGAAGCACAGGGTAACTTTATAGTAAGTAGTGAAAATTTAAATAAACTTAGAACTAATGAAGAGAGTAGATTAAGTGAATACCTTAATGAAACTTTCAATAAATATTACGGAGAGCGAATAGATATATTAAATGTGAGTAGAGATTTAGAAATAAAATATCCAAAGGAAACTATTGATCTATGGGATAAGGAAATAAAGCTTAAAGTTATTATAGATTTAGATATTGAGGGAACTGGAAAAAATAAAAATTCTATACAATAAGTAATTAGGGAATGATTTTAATAAAAAATCATTCTCTATTAAAATTTTAGTAATAATTTACTATAAAGTATGTTATTATATTATTAGGTAAAATATGTAACAGTATTGTGGATGGTTTTTGGAGGAAGGGTTGTTTATGAATAAGATGAAAGTAGAATATAATAAACTAGTGCAAGACTTTGAAAACTACAGAAAAGATTCGGAAGCTCAAATGAAAAAATTAAGGGATGAAAATGCAAGATTAGATAGGGATGTAAATTCTTTAGTTAATATAGTGGAGATAAGTAGGTTCATTAATATAAACTTTGATAATGAGAATTTAATTTCATTAATAAATGATATGATTATTAGAGTCCTTGGAGTAAATTATTCAACTATTTTTATTTACGAAGATGGTAGATTTGAGGTAAAAGCAAGTAATGTTGAAAAAGATGATATTGTTTTAAATACTGTTGAGGAAAGACAAGTAAGGCTTGGGGAAGATTTTAGAGTTAATTATTGCAGTGGAGTTAAATATTATAAGGGCAATGACAATTGTATTAGATCTTCTATGGGTGTTGCAATTAAAGCTTCTGAAAAACGTTTAGGATATATAGTTGTAGAGCATATTTTAAATGATTATTTAGATGAAAATAATGAGTTGCTTTTAAGGGCTATTGCAAATCAAATAGGAGTAGCAATAGAAAATCACATATTGTACAGGAAATTACAGGATAATAATAAATTGGACCCATTGCTTGGAATATATAATAGGAAATACTTCTTTGAAAAGGTAGGAAAAATAATTGAAGAAGACAAAAATAAAATGTATGGTATTGTAATGATTGATTTAGATGATTTTAAAAAATATAATGATACCTATGGTCATCAATTCGGAGATGAAGTGTTAATTGAAATATCAGGTATTATATCAAATGAGGTTCAAAAAGAAAATGGAATATTTGCAAGATATGGTGGAGAAGAATTAATTATATTTCTTCCTAATATAGCAAACAAAGAAGAAACCTTAAATAAAATTGATTATATTAGAATGCAGATAAGTAATACAGAAATAACAATAAAAGATATAACAACAAAAATTACAGCTTCCTTTGGTATAGGAATTAGTGAATACGAAGGACAACCTGTTTATGATGTTATAAATAAGGCGGATAAGATTTTATATAGAGTTAAGAACAATGGTAAAAATAAAGTTTATATAAATTAAAAAAAAATTAATGAAATTGGCAATAGTTATAAATATTTGAATATAAATATATTACAAGGGTAAACATTTACTCTCGTAATAATAAATAAGGAGTGGTCCTAATGATTCAAGTATTTTGCGGGAAAAGAGGTTCAGGTAAAACTAAAAGAATAATTCAATTAGCTAATGAACATGTTGAAGAGGCAAAGGGAAATTTAGTATTTATAGATAGTGATTCAAGTTATATGAGAGAGGTAAACAGAAATATAAGATTTGTATCAACAAATGATTTTAATATTAAAGATTGCCAAGGATTTTATGGGATGTTATGTGGTATTTTAGCAGAGAATTATGATGTTGAGAATATTTATATCGATGGACTATTGAACATTGTATCTTGTGATTTAGAAGAAACTGCTTATTTATTTAATCAAATTAGGAACCTATCAAGCAAATATGATTTTAATGTATACATTAATATAAACCATGAGGATAGAAGTGAGGTGCCAGCTTTTATTAAAGAGTATGTTGCATAATTAGTTTTGAAAAAAATATCAATTTTATATAAATTTAGAAGTGAATTAATTAGTTTAGTTCGCTTCTTTTATAATTAGAGAACTTTGGGGATTTTAAAGGGATTAGAAGTTGCAAAATAACACTTTAAAAGATATACTATACATATGTAAAAGTAGAATTAAAATTAGGAGGAATAGTAGGATGGCAAGTGTTTTAGATGAGTTATTAGACCGTGGATATATAAAACAGTTCACTCATGAAGCGGAGACAAGAGAACTGTTAGAGAAGGAGAAAATAACTTTTTATATAGGATTTGATCCAACAGCAGACAGCTTACATGTTGGTCACTTTATAGCAATGATGTTTATGGCTCATATGCAAAGAGCAGGGCATAGACCAATTGCTTTAGTTGGTGGGGGAACTGCAATGGTAGGGGACCCAAGTGGAAAAACAGACATGAGAAGCATGTTAACAAAGGATCAAATTGAGCATAATGTGGCTTCTATTAAAAAGCAAATGGAAAAGTTTATAGATTTTTCAGATGATAAGGCTATATTAGTAAACAATGCTGATTGGCTACTAAACTTAAATTACGTAGAATTTTTAAGAGATGTTGGAGTACACTTCTCTGTAAATAGAATGTTAAGTGCTGAGTGCTTTAAGCAAAGATTAGAAAAAGGTTTATCATTCTTAGAATTTAACTATATGTTAATGCAAGGATATGATTTCTTTGTTCTTAATCAACAGTATGGTTGTAAAATGCAATTAGGTGGAGATGACCAATGGTCAAATATGATTGCTGGAGTTGAGCTTGTAAGAAGAAAGGCTCAAGGAGAATCATTTGCAATGACTTGCACATTATTAACTAATTCTCAAGGTCAAAAGATGGGTAAAACTGTAGGTGGAGCATTATGGTTAGATGCATCAAAAACATCTCCATTTGATTTCTACCAATACTGGAGAAATGTTGATGATGCTGATGTTCAAAAATGTTTAGCGCTATTAACTTTTGTACCAATGGATGAGGTTAGAAGATTAGGTGCTTTAGAGGGGTCACAAATTAATGAGGCTAAAAAAGTATTAGCATATGAGGTTACAAAGCTTGTTCATGGAGAAGAAGAAGCAAAGAAGGCTGAAGAGGCTGCTGCTGCATTATTTGCAGGTGGGGCTGATATGAGCAATGTACCAACTGTTACAATAGCTAAAGAAGATTTAGGTAAAGATATTTTAGAAATTATAGCTCAAACTAAGATAGTTCCATCAAAGGCTGAAGGTAGAAGATTAATTCAACAGGGTGGATTATCATTAAATGGAGCTAAGGTAACAGATATTAAAGCAACATTAACTGAAGGTGATTTAGAAGATGGTTCAGCTTTAATTAAAAGAGGAAAGAAAAACTATCATAGAATAGTTTTAGAATAATTAACTATTAGGGTAAAGTATTAAACTTTACCCTAATTATTTTTGTATTATTACGATAATATTAATATGTATGTTTTAGTTAGGTTAGTATATTTAAGTGTTATTTTAAAAGCATATATATAATGTTAATCGGAGGAAGTATTATGCCTGGAATTTGGAATGTATCTAATAATTATAATGTTAATAATAATAAAAGAGTTTCTAGTAAACTAACTTTTGAGGTTGGTGAAAAGTTTACTGGTAAGATAGTACATAAGGGTGAAGGAAAAGATGTAACTGTTAAACTAGGGGATGGATGGCAGTTTAATGCTGAAATAGATGGGGATATTGATTTAACTAATAGTGGGAATGTAAAGTTTGAGGTTGAAGGATATGAAAATGGAAAGCTAAAATTAAAGTTAGTTAAGGATGATATGTTACCATCAAAGGGCGATATATTAAATGAACTTCCTAATAAGGGGGGGATAGATAAAACAGAATCAATGTTATTGAAGGCTATGATTAAATTTAATATACCTTTAACTAAGGAAAATATTAATGATATTAAGGGAATGATTCAATTTAATGAAAAGCTTAATATTGGAGAAGAGGAAATTTCTAAGTTTATAAAGAGTTATCTTCAAGGTAAGGGAATTAGTATGGATTCACTAAAGGGAAAAGAGATAGCTGATATGTTAAAGGGATTTATAAATGAATTTAAGGGAATGAGTGAAGAGGAGATATTATTTTTTAAGGAAAATAATATTGATTTTAATGAAGGTGAAATAAAAAGCTTTAATAAGCTTTTTAAGGATGGAAATATAACAAAGTTATTTGATGAAATAAAGGGTGAGTTGGAAAAGAATAATATAACTGAAAACAATGTAGCTGATAGGAATAGCAAAGAAGTTAAGGTTTCTTCTAATACTAAAGGTAATGAGGGAATTGTTTTAGAAAGTAATAATATTAGTATAGATGATGATGTGGTGAAGCAAGATAAACAATTAGAGCGTGGTCATGAAAAGCAAGTAGAAGTTGGTAATAGTAATCAAGAAAAAGAAGTAGAAGGTAGCAATTTATCACAAAAGACAAATGGTTACGAGGTTAAGGAAAAAATTAGCATGCTTGAGATTTTAAAGCAGGCTATGAAACCAGAAGGGGTAAATCAGGAAAATAAAGTAGTAAGTAATATTAGTGAATTACCTAATTTAGAGGGTAAGGATAATATTTTAAATACAATTAAGAGTATAGGTAATGGAGAATTAGTAAATAATTTAAAAGAATTATTAAATACTAATACATTTACTAAAGAAAGTGTACAAGAGGTATTATCAAAGGTACTAGGAAGTAATATTGATATTTCAGATAATGAGTTTAATGCAATAAAAAACTTTATTAATGAAGGTGAAACAGAGGAAGTTAAGGTTACAAATAACAATGTATTTAAGGATATAAGTGTTGAGGAAGTTGTTGTTGATGGACTTGATGAAAAGAGTATAAAAGATGAGATAAAACAGAGTATTAATAAGGTTAATGAAAGCTTACATAATATTGCTAAAGATGAGGTTAAGGCTAGTATTAAAGAAAACATTGAGGAACTTAAAAGTACTATAAAGGATATGATTGCTCAAAGTAAAATTCAGGGAGAAGCTGGAGAGAAGATATTTAATCTTATTAAAAATAATTTGAATTCTTTTAAATTACTTAATACTATTAGCAATGAATATTATTACTTGGATATGCCAATTAAAAGGGAAGAGCAGGAGTATCCATGTAAGCTTATTGTAAAAGATAATAGAAAAGATGGTAAGAAAATAGATAGAAATAATGTTAAAATGGTGATAAGTGTTCAAACTATAAATCTTGGAACTATTGATGGATTTTTAAGCTTTAGAGAATCTTCGTTAGATGTTTTAATTAAGTGTGATAGGCAAGTAATTAATGGGATTGAATCTGGTAAGATGAAGCTTGAGAAAAGTTTGAAGGATTTAGGATTTAATGTTAATATAAATGTTACAGAGAAAGAAGAAGATATAACAATAACTAATTGTAGAACTTTTTTTGGAGAAGAGCATAAAACTATGTTAGATATAAAGGTGTAGCGATCAGATAAAATATAGGTTTGGGGGTAAGGGTGTGAATCAAAGAAGAAAAGCAGCAGCATTAAAATATGAATTTAATTCGGATGCACCAGTAGTTACAGCAGCTGGAATTGGACATATTGCAGATAAAATAATTGAGAAGGCAGAAGAAAATGATGTGCCAGTTGTAATGAATAAAGAATTAAGTGATCTATTATGTAATGTTGATATTGGAGAAAGTATTCCACCTGAACTTTATGAAGCAGTGGCGCATGTTATAGCATATGTTACTGAATTAGATAAAACATTAGAAAGGTAGAAGAAATTAATGGCTTTATATGCGATATCAGATTTACATTTAGCCTTTAATGCAGAAAAACCAATGGATATATTTGGAGAGCATTGGAGCAATCATGATGAAAAAATAAAGAAAAATTGGAATGGAAAAATAACAGAAAATGATACAGTATTAATAGCTGGAGACATATCTTGGGCTATGAAAGCTGATGAAAGCAAAGAGGATTTAGATTGGATTGATTCTCTAAATGGAAAAAAGATAATTTCTAAGGGAAATCATGACTATTGGTGGTCAGGTATTACTAAATTGAATAAAATGTATGATAATACGAAGTTTTTACAAAATAATTTTTATGCTTATGAGGATTATGCAATTTGTGGAACTAGAGGGTGGTTATGTCCAGGAAGTGAAAAGTTTACTGAGGAAGATGAAAAAATATACCTAAGAGAGGGTATAAGATTAAAACTTTCATTAGATGCTGCTAAAAAGGCTGGATTTAATAAGTTTATAGTAATGTTACATTATCCCCCTACCAATGAAAAGTTTCATCCTTCACAATTTACAGATATTATAAAAGAATATGAGGTTGAGAAGGTTGTATATGGTCATTTGCATGGTAAATCATTAACTAGATTGATAAATGGTAACTTTGAGGGGGCTGAATATATTATGACATCAGCTGATTATATAGATTTTGATCCAATTAAGATTTTATAAATAATACCCAGTAGAATATGGAGTTCTACTGGGTATTATTTAATTTGTAATAGAGCTTTTAGCCTCATTTATTAGATTTCTACCATCTCTAGCAAGTTCTTTTATTTTTGAAGAGAATCCTGGAGTTGTTAGAGTTTTAGAATACCAAACAGTAGCCTCGGTGAAGTTTCCTAGACGTCTATTAAGTTCACCAATTAAATATGTTAAGGCATCTCTATTAAGTCCATACATAGGGAAGTCTTCATAAAAATATGCAGTTGAAAAACTTTCTAATGCACGATTTAAAAATAAGTTTTCTTGAGAAATATCATTTATTAATCTACACATCCAAGCAATTTTTAAGCAAATCATTGCAGATGAACTAGCAGGTCTTTCAAGTGCATTTGAGTTTATTAGTGCAAGTTTATATCTCTCGATAGCATGTTTAGGGGTAAGTTCATCAGGATAGTTTCTTGAAGCCCATTTTGGTGTGATAGACTTTAAAATAAGTTCTTTTTGAAAGGATTTTATTTTAGTAAAATCACATTTCATTGAGGAATATCCACATTTATTACAAATCCATACATCATAAAGATAAGGATTAATTACATTATACCTAATAAAAAAGTCAGAATCTTGTGATACTCTACGGGGAGAATTTATCTTGACTGCCTTAGTTGTTGATTCGTTGCTACAAATAGGGCAATTTAATTTTTTATCATATAGATGTTCATTCATATGTCAATTTCTCCTTTGTTAATTGTTATATAATTCAAATTTTAATTAGCTTTAAATTTTATATATTAATTTTATCATTAATGGATAATTATTGAAAGAGTTACAAATGAAAATATTATAGTCCAGTTTATGTAAATATAATTATAATATATTAAATTTAGTAGATTTTTAGGTGTAACAAATATATAATAGATAAAGAGAAGCTTGTAAAGGGTGGTTTATTATGGCAGTTAATGATTGGAAGAGCTTTTTAATGCCTTATGAACAGGCTGTTGAAGAATTAAAGGTTAAATTAAGAAGTATAAGAAAAGAGTATCGTAGGAAAAATGAGTACTCTCCTATAGAATTTGTAACAGGGAGAGTTAAAGAAGTATCAAGCATATTAGAAAAGGCAAATAAGTTTGGGGTTCCAGTTGATAGAGTTGGATTAGAGTTAGAGGATATTGCTGGTTTGAGAATAATGTGTCAATTTGTTGATGATATAGACAGAGTTGTGGAATTATTAAGAGCAAGAAAAGATATGCAAATACTTTATGAAAAGGACTATGTTAGAAATGTTAAGGAAAGTGGATATAGAAGCTACCATATGATAATTAAGTATCCAGTTAACATGGCTGAGGGGCCATTTGAGATTTTAGCAGAGTTTCAAATAAGAACGTTATCAATGAATTTTTGGGCAACAATTGAACATTCATTGAATTATAAGTATAAGCAACAAATTCCTCCTGAACTTAAACTAAAGTTAAAAAGTGCAGCAGATGCAGCTTTTAGATTAGATGAAGAAATGCTTGAAATTAAAGATGAAATTAAAGATGCACAGAAACTATTTGAAGTTAAGTCAGAAATAATTTCAAATATTATGAATAGTATATTGACATTAATGTCTTTAGGAAAGGTTGCTGAGGCATCAAGATATGAGAAATCGTTAAATAGGTTAATTGAAGAAGGTGAAGTATGGGAATTAAATAGTTTACTATCTTCAATTAAGAGAGAAATAGAGAAATTTAAAATTGATTAAACAAGGGAGGTGTGAGAAACACCTCTTTTTAACGTATTAATTTAAAATACATTTAATAACTGTTGATATATTTTGTTAAATGATATAAATTATTAATTAGATAAAGTGTTTTGTGAGGTAATATTATGAATGAAAAAAATATTTTAAATAAATTAAGAGAGAATCCATTTGGAATTGAAAATATAGAAAATCCATCTAATGAAATGAAGCTTATAGCTGTTAAGAGTAATGGGCTTGCTATTAGATATATAAAAGGTGAACTAGGTGAGGATATAAAGAGGGAAGCTATAATTAGTAATCCGTTATGTGTAGAGTATATTAATGATTTGTCAGAGGACTTATTAGTATTAGCTGTTAAAAACTTATGGAACTCATTGAAGCTAATAAAGAATCCATCTAATAGAGTAATTGAAGAAGCGGTTAAAACTAAAGGATGGGCTTTACAATTTGTAAATGAACCTTGGGAAGAATTATGTGTAACTGCTGTAAAAAGAGACTATGATGCAATTAAGTATATAAGTAATCCATCAGAAAGGGTTCAGTTAGAAGCAATAAATACTCATTGGGGTGCTATTAAGTTTATAAAGAACCCTACACTAGCATCAAAGATAGCTGCTATAAAGGGAGATGAAGAGAGCATTAACTATATAGCTAATTATGATTTAGATGAGTTAAAGATTTTTATGAAGGAAAATTTGAGAGTTGTAAAGTATATTTATGAGTCTATAGATGTTGAGTTGGTTGTAGAAGTTTTAATGGAAAAATTTAAGGATGAAAATACAGAATATGAATATATAAGAGAGTTTATAAATCTTGAAATTTTAGAAATGGATAAGATAAATTTTATTAGAGAATATGGGAGCAAAAAGGCTAAACGAGAATTAGTTAGATTGAAGCTAGAGATGAATTAACTAAAGGAGATGATGACTTTGAAATTTAAGGAAGTTTTAAATACAATAGATTTGATAATAGAAACAGGGGAAGTACCATTACTTTTAGGAGAAAGTGGTATAGGAAAAACAGCCTTAGTAAAACAAATAGCAAGAGATGGTGGGTATAAGTTAGTTACTATTGATGCAAATTTACTAAAAGAGGGCGAGATTGGTGGATTACCAACAGTTTCAAATGGAGAAACTATTTATGCTACACATCATAAATTAGTTGAAATAACTAAGTCAATTTATGGGGATGGGAAGAAAGTTTTATTGTTCATAGATGAACTTAATAGATGTGACCATGCTGTGCAGCAGGAATTAATGAACTTAATATTAAATAGAGAAATAAATGGGTATGAATTAAGTGAGGATGTTAAAATTATTGCAGCAATGAATCCATCTAATAAGTATGATAATTATAGAGATAGTAACTATGAGGTTGTGGAAATGGATCAAGCTCAAGAGGATAGATTTGTATGGGTTGAGATGGAAAGCGATTTAAAAGAATGGATTAAATGGGGTATGAGTAAGGATGGAAATATTCATGAGCATGTTATAGAATTTTTATCAACATTCCCAGAGTATTTACACACACCAAATTCTAGAGAAAATATAAAGGCAACACCAAGAAGTTGGGAAAGGGTATCAAAGGCATATAGCTTATATTGCAACAATAAACAAAGATATTCTATAAATACACTGATGAGTGTTGTTAAGGGGAATGTTGGAGTAAGTATATCAACTGATTTTGGTAATTTCATTAAAAATATTTCAAGACCTCTACCTAAACCTGAGCAAATTTTTAGTGAAGAGTTTTTATCTTTAGAGCTTAAAGAGCTAATAAAGAGAGAAAGTCATTCTAAATTATATATTTTAAGTAAAAATATTTTGCATTATTTAGAGGAACTTAAAGAAGTTTCTAATGAATTGGTTATATTTTCCAAGTTGTTACAAGAGTATCCAAGGGATTTAAGACTTGGAATTATGAAGGAAATATCATCAGATTGTAGTAGTGATTTATATGAAAAACTATTAGATGAGGAAGAATTCTTAGATGCATTTTTCTCAATATATGAGTAGAAGGTGAGAGAATGAATTTTAATGATAAGAGAGATAAATTATTTAAGGAAGCATTACTTTGGGAAGAGGTAAATGATATAAGTGGAGCTTATGTTAAGGAGTTTGAAGGGTTAATTGAAAATATTATAATTGGTATGCTTGAAGGTGAGGATAGCTTTTTTGGAAATTTTATGTTAAAGGTAAAAAGAAAGGTTAGAGTTGATATAACATGGCCAATTGGAACGGTACCTTTAATAGATGGATATGAAATGAGTTTTAACCCTATTCTTTTTTTAGGGTTCTCAAAAGGGGAAATGGGTGCTTTAATAAAGCATGAGATATACCATATAATGTACAATCATTTTAAGAGAGAAAAAGAGTTAAAGCAAAATTATAACAAGTTAGCTGTAAATTTATCTTTAGATATATCTATTAATCAATTTATAAAGAAGTTGCCAGGGAATGCAAAAAAACTTGATGGCGTTGCAATGGAATGGAACGTAACTTTAAAGGACAATAGAAGTGTAGAAGAATATTCGAAGATATTGCACGATAAGATAAATGAAAAAAATAGAAGGGTAGATCATAATAAGACATCAGATAAAATTTCAAGAGAGATAGACTTAGAATCTGCCCATGATATTTGGGAAGAGATAAATTTAAGTGATGATATATTAAAGGATATTACAAGGAAGAATGCAATTTCATCTATAAAGGGTGATGTACCAAAGGATATTTTATCAATAATAGAAGGGTACAATGAAAAAGAAGAGTTATCTTGGCAAAGCATATTAAAGAATATGCTGCCTGTAATTAAGAGTGGATATAAGAAGACTATAACAAGAAGAGATAGAAGGCAACCAGACAGGTTAGATTTGAGAGGAAGACTTTCTAATAGTGCTCCAGAGATTATTGTTGCAATTGATATAAGTGCCAGTATGAGTGATGAAGATATAAATAAGATAATTATAGAGATACTTGCAATAACTTCAAATAGGACTAATAAAATTACTGTGATCGAATGTGATAATGATATTAGAAGTATATATACTTTAAAAAGCCCTAGGGATATAAGAAAGAGAAGTTGTAAAAGTGGGGCAACTTTATTTTCACCAGTTTTTAGATATATAAAAGAAAATAATTTAAGAAACAATGTTTTAATTTATTTTACTGATGGTGTGGGAGAAAGCTATCTAGATACTGAGGTTATAAATAAAAAAACCATATGGGTATTGACTGGAGATGATAGTTTATCGTTAAAGGAATATTTTGGAGATGTAAGGAGATTGAAGGGCAATAAAGTTCAAGGAGAAGGTAAGTCAGCAGCATTAAATATGGTTAGAGAAGTAATACACGATTGGGCTAGATAATTGCATATATATGTAAATCGATTACAGAAAATCCCTAGTAAAGGTAGAATTATAAGTAGGATTATGGTACAATATATCTTAGTAGGGGGATTTAACTATGAAATTAAAAAAAGTTAAAAATAATTACGTCTTAATCATAGTAAGCATATTAGCAATTAGCTTTATTATGAATATCTATGTTTCATGGGAAAATATTTCTTATAAATATAGAGTAGGAGAATCTTCTTATTTAGATACGGAAGATATTAGGACAAGAAACAATAGTAATGCAGATATACTAGAGAAGACAATAAACTTAGGAACTATTAATAATGAAGAACTATTACAACTTTATAGAAATTATACTACCATCTCAAATTCTGTAATTGAGTTATCAAATGATTATAATTTTTATAAAAGTAAGAGAATTATTATATTTTCTAAGGGTAATATAACTGGTGGACAAGTTTCGAAAAATGAAATTTATTCTAGAATACAGGATTTTATTTTACAACAGCTAAATAACAATATGGAAAATGGTAATTTTGTTATTAACATTGAAGGAAATCTTCAAAAAGATTTTCAGGTGTTATTAAAGTTAGCTGAAAGTGTGGAAGTATTTTATGATGATTTTGGAAAGACAACTCTTGAAAGTAAAGTGGATAAAGAAAGAGAAAAAATGGTTGTAAATAACAACTATTGGATAGATATACTAGAAGGAATAGATGGTATTAGTGCGGAATATAGAGACTATGAGTTTCATAGTATTAAAGCAAGATTAAAAAGAGAGGACTAAATGTCCTCTCTTTTATTCTTAGAAATTTTTAAGGATTATTTTAGTGACCGCATCCACCACCGCAGCTACCGCATCCACCTTCTGGAGCAATAACTGGCTTTAGAGTTAATCCTCTACCTTCATTTTCTTCAGTTGATAGGATTATAAATCCACCAAATTCTTCAACTAAACTTTTTTCCATTATGAAATTAACAGCTTCTACAGTTTCAACAACATCTTCGTCAGTTGATTCAGATACTGATATGTTGAAAGCAGGACCGCTACATCCAAATCCAGCTAAATTAATTCTAATATCATATTTTTCTATTCCATTTTCATCAAGGAATGATTTAAATTCATTATATGCTTCTGTGCTAATTGTTATTTTTTTCATTATATTCACCTACTTAAAAATTTTTTAACTAATAATTACTATCATTTAAACTTATTATATCATAAAAGAAATTAAAGTAAATAGAAAAGTATGGATAGTTAATGGAAAGTTATATATAATATTTAGTGAGAATAATTAGTTAAGTTTCAAGATATAATATAGTTTTACGATAATATCAATAAACCTATAAGTATATGGCAGAGGAGAAGTAATATGAAACCTTATAATAAAGAGTTTTTTATAAATAAAGTTAATGAATATAATAATATAATTTCATCCAATAAAATAGGTAGTTACTCAATTTTAAAAAGAGATGGGCTTCAAGGTATAATTAAAGGATATTTATATGAAAAAGAGGATGAATATAATGTAGAGATTCCAGAACTTTGGGGTGAAGAAAGGGTTTGGATGAGATTAAGTCCATTAGAGATTGAGGGTTCATACCAATTTATAAAGCTTTCAGAAGGTAAGGTTGGAGTTGTTGGACTTGGGTTAGGATATGTTGTTCAAGAACTTGCTAAGAAAAGTAGTGTAAAAGAAATTATTGTTTATGAAATAAGCAAGGATGTTATAGATTTATACAATAAGAATTTTAAGAAAAATCCTAAAATAAAAATATTAAATCAAGATGCTTTTAAAGCTGAGAAAGAGTCTTTTGATTGGTTTTATGTAGATATATATGAGTATAAGTTAACTGATAAAGTAGTGGAAGATTATAAAATATTTATGGAATTACATGAAATTGAAAATTATGCCTTCTTTGGTGTTGAGGCATTTTTATTAAGTTGTGCATTTGAGGATATAAAGTGGATTTATATACCTGAAAATTGGATGGAAATGGTTAGTGTATTGCATGAAGCATTTGAAAAATCAGGATATAAGGATTATAAATCTACTATGGATGAAGAATTAGTTTTTGATATATTAATGAAGTTTAAAGAAATATTAAATAATTAAAGGTGGGTTTTTACCCACCTTTAATATTTATTTTACAACTATATTTACTAATCTACCTTTTATAACTATAACTTTAACGATATTTTTTCCTTCAGTTGCTTCAACAATTGTTGAGTCAGCTAAGGCAGCAGCTTTTATACCTTCTTCATCTAAATCAGAAGAAACATTAATTCTGTTTTTAATTTTACCATTAACTTGAATAGCTATTTCTATTTCATCTTTAACTAAAGCTTTTGCATCAAAAACAGGCCATTGCTCATTAAATACTGAGAAAGGAAGACCCATTAAGTTCCATTGTTCTTCAGCAAAGTGAGGAGCAAATGGAGCAATAATTTTTATGAAGCTAGTGCAAGCTGTTTTTAAGAACTCTAAGTTCTTTGTTTCTTCATTTGCATACTTTGATAATGCATTTATGAATTCCATCATTCTTGCAATTGCAGTATTAAATTGAAGTTTTTCTGCATCTTCTGAAACAGACTTAATAGTGTTGTGTAACCAGAAGTTTAATTCCTTTTCAGCTTTATCCATAGTAGATTTATTATTTTCGCCACAATTAATAGCTTCTCTACAAGAATCAATTGTTCTTTCTATTCTATCTACGAATCTAGCAACAGATTTAATACCATCATCGCTCCATGCTCCACCTTCAGTGTAAGCAAATCCAAACATTAGGTACATTCTAAATACATCTGCACCATGTTCTTGAATATAAGTGTCAGGAGAAATAGTGTTTCCTTTTGACTTACTCATTTTTTGACCATCTGGTCCAAGTATTAATCCTTGGTGAGTTAAACTTTGGAATGGTTCATCAAAGCTTAAGTATCCCATATCTCTTAGTGCTTTTGTTATAAATCTAGCATAAAGAAGGTGCATACAAGCGTGCTCAGGTCCCCCAACATATTTGTCAACAGGTAACATTTTATTTACGATATCCTTATCGAAGGCTATTTCTGTATTTTTGTTATCAGGATATCTTAATTGGTACCATGATGAACAAACGAAAGTATCTAATGTATCAGCTTCTCTTTTAGCTGGCTTTCCACACTTAGGACAAGTTGTATTTACAAAATCATCGCATTTAGCAAGTGGTGATTTACCATCTGGAGCAAATTCAACATCGTAAGGTAATTGTACTGGAAGATCTTTTTCAGGTACTGGAACAGTTCCACAGTGATCACAATGGATCATAGGAATTGGAGCTCCCCAATATCTTTGTCTTGAGACTAACCAGTCTCTTAATCTATAGTTAACTTTAGCTGAACCTAATTTCATTGATTCTAGCTTTTCTACTATTTTAATTTTAGCTTCTTCAGTAGTTAAACCATCAAATTCTCCAGAATTAACAAGAACTCCATATTCACAGTATGGTAATTCATTATTTTTTCCATTTTTGCTTGTTATAACTCTTTCTATTGGAAGATTGAACTTTTCTGCAAAAGCAAAATCTCTTTCATCATGAGCAGGAACAGCCATTACTGCACCAGTTCCGTAAGTTGCAAGAACGTAATCTCCAACCCAAACTGGAACTTCTTTGCCGTTTATAGGGTTTATTGCATAAGAACCAGTGAATACACCAGTTTTTTCTCTCGAAATAGATTGTCTTTCAATATCTGATTGCTTTTTAGCAGCTTCTTTATAATCTTCAACAGCTGATTTATATTCATTAGTTGTAATTTCATCAACTAATGGATTTTCAGGTGCTAAAACAACATAAGTAACACCATTTAATGTATCAACTCTTGTTGTGAATACATCAAAGCTAATAGCTGAATCTTTAAGTTTGAATGTAACCTCAGCACCTGTTGATTTACCAATCCAATGTTTTTGCATTGCAACAGTTTTTTCTGGCCAATCTAATGTATCTAGCTTTTCTAATAATTCATCAGCATAATCAGTTATTTTTAAGAACCATTGTGTTAAATCCTTCTTAGTAACTTCAGTTGAACATCTTTCACAAGCACCATCGTGAACTTGTTCATTAGCTAAAACTGTATTACATGATGGACACCAGTTAACTGGAGCTTTTTTTCTGTAAGCTAATCCATTTTCATATAACTTTAAGAATAGCCATTGAGTCCATTTGTAGTAATCAGGTCTACAAGTTACAACTTCATTTTCCCAGTTAAACATTGCTCCCATAGCTTTTAATTGAGCTTCCATTGTTACAATGTTTTTCTCAGTTGAATCTAGTGGATGTATTCCTGTTTTAATTGCAAAGTTTTCAGCTGGTAATCCGAAAGCATCAAATCCCATTGGTTGGAATACATTGTACCCCTGCATTTTTTTCATTCTTGCCCATGAATCAACTGGTCCGTAGTTGAACCAATGACCTGCATGTAATTGGCTTCCTGATGGGTATGAGAACATTTCTAATACATATAATTTTTCCCCTTCTTTATTTGGGTCAAATTTGTAAAGATTTGTTTCCTCCCATTTTTGTTGCCATTTCTTATCTATGGTAGTTCCGTAGTTTCCCATAATTATTCCTCCTTTTGATGTGTATTTTTTTAGTTAATAGTTAATAGTGAAGAGTGAAAAGTTATGGAGGAAACTCGGAGAGTTTCTTTTGAATTATTATATTTAAAGAAATCCAGTAGGGATTTCAACCTAAACTATTCACTATTCACTTTTCTCTTTTACTTTAAAATAAAAAAAGCCTCGTCTCTACAAAATAGAAGAGACGAAAGCTGAACTCACGTGGTACCACTCTTATTAGGATAATAAAATATCCTCACTCAAAACCTTAACGGGGTTATCCGCACCTGCTTCTAAACAGGCAAGCTCCTAGGCAAGTTCCTATATTTGTAACACTGTTTTTCACCATACAACAGCTCTCTATAGACTACAATATAAAGTACTACTCCTATTCAAAGCATATTAATATTTCATTTCTAATAATTATATTATAATTTGTAAAAATAAGCAATAAGTTACCATAGAAAAGTATTAAATTCAAATATTGATTATTTTAAGAAAATTTGTAGATGTATAGAATTAATAGTATATTTACAAATTATATAATAGACTTATTAATAATTATGCACTATAATTTAATTTAGAAAATTTAATAGTAACGAGGGATTAGAACTATGAAAAAAAATGAAAAAACTCACTTAAAAAGAGAGCTAGGATTAGTTGCAGCTACTTCAATAGTTGTAGGTAATATGATAGGTTCAGGTATATTTACATCACCTCAAAGTTTAGCATCAGTATCATCACCATATGCTACTATTTTAGCTTGGGTACTAACTGGATTAGGTTCTGTACTTATAGCATTATCCTTTGCTAATTTAGGGAGTAAATATCCAGCAACTGGAGGACCTATTGTTTATACTAGAATGGCATTTGGAGAATTTACAGCTTTTTTAGTTGCATGGACATTTTGGATCGGATCATGGATTGGAAATGCAGCAATTATAACAGCTATTATTAGATACTTAACTCCATTCTTCCCAGTGTTATCAGAGAGCGGATTAGCATCATTTGCAGTATCATCAGCTATTTTATGGATATTCACTTATGTTAATTATAGAGGAGTAAAAAATGCAGGGATTGTTGGAGTTGTAACAACAACATTAAAGCTATCAGTAATTCTTATTTTCTTTGTAATTGCAATAATAGGATTTGATATGGCTAACTTACAATCATATTCAAGCCCAGAGGTTAAAGAGCTTGGAATGGGGGCATTACCAGCAGCTATGGCAGTAACTCTATGGAGTTTTGTTGGTCTTGAAAGTGCGGCAGTTTCAGGTGGAGAAATAAAAAATCCACAAGTTAATATAAAAAGAAGTACAGTTCTTGGAACAATATTTGCAGCTGTAATTTATATTATTTTATCAGTACTTGCAATGGGTGGATTACCACAGGATGTGTTAGCTGTAAGTGAAGCACCTTTATCAGAAATTATAAATAATATAACTGGTGCAAAATGGGGTGGCGCATTTATTTCAATGGGAATAGTAATATCAGCGGCAGGTGCGGCTTCAGGATGGATTTTAACTACTGCAAGAATATCATTTGCAGCAGGAGAAGAAGGGTTATTCCCT
The DNA here is from genome assembly GCA_051653165.1 of Clostridium sp. Classification (GTDB taxonomy): domain Bacteria; phylum Bacillota; class Clostridia; order Clostridiales; family Clostridiaceae; genus Clostridium. The sequence goes on along the minus strand of JBOFVP010000008.1, from coordinate 4,848 downwards.
AAATTTTTCTCTAAAATAAATCCTAAATATAGTACACCATCTATGTCATTATTAATAACAGGTATTTGTACTAATTTATTATTAGTATTAAACTATGTATCAAGCTTAACTAGTGCTTTTGATTTTATGATAAATTTAGCAACCTTAAGCTTTATACCTGCATATGCCTTAAGTGCTTGTGCAGAAATAATATTAACTTATAAAAAAGGTGAAAAGCTAAGTTTTATTAGATTCTTAAAACATGGAATATTTTCAATATTAGCATTTGCTTATGCAATATATATAATATACGGTTCAGGAGCAACATCAGCAATGTGGGTATTTATATTAATGCTAATAGGTATACCATTCTATACTTATAAAAAACTACAGGATGATACAACTGAAAATGAAGAAATTGAAATAGAATAAAAATATAACCCTATTTGAGTAGAATCAAATAGGGTTTGTTTTCATTTAAGAGACTTTTTTGAGTTTATGCTAGTTCTAAACAATAGAGTTTTTAAGTCTTTCCAATTGAATGGATAAAGTGGATAAAGGTAAGGTTCTCCTGTTATTGTTTTAGTTGATACTAATAAAATTAATGGAAGAGTAATTCCAAGAATTAAGCCCCATTTTCCTAAGAAGTTTACTAATATCAGCATAAATATTCTAATAAATTTTAATGAGTAGGAGAGTTCTATACTTGGTTGACAGAAGCTACCTAAAGCAACAACTGCCATATATAAAACAGCTTCTGGAATGAACCATCCTGTTGAGACAGCAGACTCTCCTAAAATTAGCGCACCTACAACTGAAAGGGACATTCCTAGAGCACCAGGAGTATTTAATGAAGCCAGTTTTAGCGCATCTATTGCAACTTCTAAAACTAGAAATTGAATTAATAATGGTACTGTATAATCACTTTTTCCAATAATATCAGCAAGCCAAGAGGGTAGGTCACCTGGATTTTTAACCATATATAAGTAAATAGGAGTTAAAAAAACTGTAGCTAATAAAATAAGGTTTCTAATAAATCTATTATAGTTACCTGTAATTACTGGGGAATAAAAGTCATCTACATCTTGGAGAAAGTCAAAAATGTTTGTTGGCAGTAATATTACTGAAGGGTTATTATCAACTACTATGGCTATTTTACCTTCCATTATATGTGAAGCTGCTACATCAGGTCGCTCTGTATATCTAACCTTTGGAAAGGGGTTATACCATTGAGTTTTATAAATACAATCAATTATTGACTGGCTACCTAGTGTTAGTGCAGTAACATTTATACTTTGTAATTGTTGTTTTACTTTAGCGAGAATTTCTTTTTTTACCTTATTGTCAACGTAGCATATTGATACGTCTGTTTTAGAGTCTTTACCTATATTAATCATTTCAAAAATAAGTTTAGGATCTCGTATTCTTCTACGAATTAGAGCTGTATTAAATACAATTGTTTCAACAAAACCATCTCTAGAGCCACGAATAACTTTTTCTTGCTCAGGCTCATCAACCCCTCTAGAGGGATATGTTCTTAAGTCTATTAGAATACCTTTAGAAATATCTTCTACTATTAATAGGGTTTGACCTGATAGTAGTGATGTAATAGCTTTATCAAAGTCTTCTTCTTCACTAACTTCTATAGTGGATAATATTTTTTCTACAACATCAGTACTATTTTTTATATTATCAATATCTTCTTTAGTGTAGCGAAAAATACTTCTAATTAAAGATTGAAGATTTTCATCTTTTACAAAACCATCTATAAATAAAAAGGTAAACTTCTTATTATGTGCTAGGATATCCCTTCTTAGAATATCGAAGCTTTTACCTAAAGGAAGCTTTTCTTGGAGATAGTTCATATTTTTAGTGTAGTTGCTTGAAATTTTCATAAAATAATCTCCCTTTTAAAAGTTTTAATGCTTTTATCATTTGTAAAAAGGGAGATATTATACATTATAATTTATTAAATTAAGGATATAGACTTATGGGGACGTGGTATACTATATTATTATATAAACAAAAGAAAAAACAGGAGGAATTTTTTATGAGTTGTTTAGGAAATGTAATTTGGATGATATTTGGAGGATTCTTTAATGCAATTGGATGGTTTATGATAGGATGTTTATGGTGCATTACGCTATTTGGAATACCAGTTGGAAAGCAGTGTTTTAAAATGGCGAGCTTACAATTAGCTCCATTTGGAAAGGAAGTTGTAACTGTAGACGATGGTGGTGTTAGTTTAATATTAAACATACTATGGATTGTATTTGGTGGATTTGCTATGTGTGTAGCTAATTTAATAAGCGCATTATTATTATGTTTAACAATAATTGGTATACCTTTTGCAGCACAATGTATAAAGATAGCGAAGTTATCATTAATGCCATTTGGTAAGAGAATAATATAAAAGGAAGAGTTGTAGTATAAGAGATTATATTACAATTCTTTTTTCATTTTAAATAAGACATAAGGGTGTCCTATAATTGGTTTTATAATAGATGTATAAGGAGTTGATTAATTTGGAAAAGTTAGATTTAAAAAAGGAAAAATCTCATTTGTTTAAAGGTAAGGTAGGGGAAATAAGAGAGGTTAGCTGTGATGTAGCTTATTATATTACATTAGAAGGTAAGGGTAATCCAAATACAACGGAAAGATATAAAAGTGGAGTAGAAGCATTATATAAGCTTGCATATAATATGAAGTTTTATTTTAAAGAGAAAGGATTAGACTTTGTAGTTATGCCTTTAAGTACTTTATGGTGGACAGATAGTGGGGAAAAATTAGTAGAGAGTAACAGTAGCCACTGGAATTGGATTATGATGATTGAAATTCCAAACTATATAACAGTTGATGATATTAATAAGTTTAAGGAAAAGTTATGTAATGAGAGTGAATTAATAAAGGAAATTAGTTATAATAATTATAACGAAGGAAGTTCTTTACAGGTTTTATATGTTGGTCCATATAATGAAGAGGGAGAGATTGTTGATAAGTTACATGATGAAATCAAAAAAAGAGGTTATAAATTAAATGGAAAACATCATGAAATTTATTTAAATGATCCAAGAAAAGTAGAGCCAAGTAAGTTAAAAACTATTATAAGACAACCTATATTAAAGAAGGATGAGGAACTTAATTTTAATGAAGAAGTATCAAATTTTTTCAATAAACTTGGAGATACAAAAACAATGGTATTATCAACTAGTTTAGAAAATGAAGTAACATCTAGAAATATGAGCATAATTAGTAACAAGAATAAATTTTATTTCCAAAGTGATGTTAAGTTTATGAAGAGTAAACAAATTAATGGGAATAAAAATGTTGCGTTATGTTTCGATAATATAGAAGTTGTTGGTTATGTTAAGAATATTAAAAGAATAAGTGATGGGGATATGGTGGATTTTAAACTTAAGTTTAGTAAATATCATAAAAGTTCATATGAAGCGTATTCTAATTTAATAGACAATAGAGTATTTGAAGTAGAGCCTAAATTAATTAAGTTATATTGTTATGAAGGGAAAAATGTATACTTGAAATATATAGATTTTGTAAAAGAAGAGGCATATAAAATATATTATTTAACGTATTAAGAGGGATTATGAAGATAGATAGACTAATATCCATAATAAATTTATTAAATAACAAAGGAAGAATGAGCACTAGAGAATTAGCTGAAATTTTTGAAGTATCACCTAAAACAATTCAGAGAGATATGGAAGCTATTGAAATGGCTGGGATACCTATAGTTACTTATAAGGGTAAAAATGGTGGGTATGAAATTATTGAGAATTTTAAGGTTTCTAAAAGTGTAATGAATAAAGATGAAGCTAAAATATTAAAAAAGCTTTTAGAGGGAATAAGTGTTAGTTATGAAAGTAAGGAAATTAAATCATTAAATGAGAAATTGTCATTGGTTGATAACAATGGAGTTATGGAAATAGAAGATAAGTTAATGATAGAATTCTCCCACTGGGGAAGTGATGAGGAGTTTAAGAGTAAAATTTCCATAATTAATAATGCAATTGATAATAAAAATATAATAAGCTTTAGTTATATGAATTTAAAAGGTGAAGAGTTAAGTAGAGAATTTGAACCTTATAAGTTGGTATATAAGGGGAGCAACTGGTATGTTTATGGTTATTGCTTAATAAAGGATGATTTTAGATTATTTAAGATAAGAAGAATGAAGTCAATAAAGGCTAAAGATGAAGTATATTTAGGGAGAGAAATTAAAAGGTTAGAGTTCTTTAATGGGAATAGAAATAATGAAGAGATTATTTTAAAGGTTAGAAAAAAATCAGTTGGACTTATTGAGGATATGTATGAGAAGTTTATAATCCTAAATGATGAGGGGGAGTGGTTAAGGATTAAATACTCAATACCTATTGATAATTGGTTATATGGAATGATTTTATCATTAGGAGATGATATTGAGGTTGTATCACCTAAATCTATCAGGAATGAAATAATTAGAAGAATTAAATGTATGCACAATATTTATAATTCATAGTGGAACGAAAAGTTATAGTTTAAAAGGGTTGAAAAATTTACCAATACAAAACAAAATTGAAAATAACTCTTTACAACTAATAATTATTATTATATAATAAACTCAAGACAGAGAGATAAATAAACATTAGAATATAAATTGAAGTGGAAATAAAGGGAGGATATTAATTATGAAAAAATTTGTTTGTACAGTATGTGGATATGTTCATGAAGGGGAAGTAGCACCAGAAAAGTGCCCAGTATGTGGAGTTGGAGCTGATAAGTTTGCAGAGCAATCAGGAGATTTAGCATTTGCTGATGAGCACAGAATAGGAGCTGCTAAAGATGTAGATCCAAGAATCATCGAAGGATTAC
>JBOFVP010000007.1:0-10793 GCA_051653165.1 Clostridium sp. | reverse complement strand
AGGAGAATAAGAAGTTGTATGAGGAGATAAGGGTTTTAAAGGAGGAGTTGAAGAAGGCTAAGGAGGGGAATGATGAAGCTAAGGTTAAGGAGATTAAAGCTTCTTTAGTTGAGAAGAAGAGGGTTTTAGATAAAAACGTGCTTTCAATAACTTCTAATGTTAATGAGATTATTGTTATTGTTGCGGCTTTATAGGTAAGGGTAAAGAGTGATGGATGAAATTGGGACAGTAAATAGTTTTGTGTAAAAACAAAACTATCTACTGTCTTTTTTGTATGATTAGTTGGTAGTTTTGGAATAATATACTTGAAGGTGAAATGGAAGATCAATTGAAAGAAGAATTAGAGTAAAAGCTTGTACTTTTAATAAGCTTTATGTATATTTTTCGATTTTTTACAAATACTAAAAAGGTAGAAAAATTAGTATTAACTAATCTATAAAAAAATATTTATTACACAAAACTATGCAGGGTCTCTCTTATCTAAATGCTATTGACCCACTGGATAGATTTTTTCTATAAAGAGTAGGAGTTATTCCTAAAATATCCTTAAAAGCAATAGTGAAATAATTTTGGTTATTAAAACCAACACCAACAGCCACATCTAATATAGACAAATTCATATCTAAAAGTAGAGCTGTAGCTTTATTAACTCTAAAGGTATTTAAAAACTTAGAAAAGGTCATACCAGTTTCTTTCTTAAAAAGACTACAAAAATAACACTTATTAAGATTTAGCATTTTAGAAACATTTTCTACGTTTAAATCTTCAAAATAATTACTATGAATTAGGGTAATGGCTTTGTTAATATGCATACCTATATAATTTTCCTTATTATTAATCAATTTAGTTTTATCAGCTACTATTAACTCTAGAGTTTTAAAAGCATAGTAAATACATTCTTTATTATTAGAATAATTATTAGAATTGAATGTAATTAAACTTTCATCCTTATAAGGCCCCATAACAAAAATAAAATTACCATAATTTTTAAAGGAAAATAGCTTCAAAGCATAGTAGCTATTTTTATTTGTATTTAAAAAAATAATATCTTCTTTAGTTAAGTCTTCTAATGAAGGCTTATTTTTAATTCTTAAAAAACTATCAATGTTACTAGTTATATCATGGTTATTTAAGCTAATACTATGGTAATATGTCCAATCAGACTTATATATAATTGGAGAAATGGAAGTTAGAGAGTTAAAAACAATTAAAATGTTATTTATAGTTTCATGTATTTTATTATGCATAAAAAAAACTCCTTTTTATCTAAATATATTTAAATATTATTAATATAGCTATAAATGATAATGATTCTCACTGTATAATTATAGCATAAAGTAAAAACTTTTGGAAGGAGAACAGGATGAAAAAAATTGCAATATATGGAAAAGGTGGCATAGGGAAGTCAACAACTGTGTCAAATTTATCAGCAGCGCTGTCAAGAGAAGGATATAAGGTAATGCAAATAGGTTGTGATCCTAAAGCAGATTCAACTAAAAATTTAATGGGTGGAAAATTTATTCCTACAGTTTTAGATGCTATGAAGGAAAAAGGAGATGATATAACTCTAGAGGATATAGTTTTTAAAGGATTTAATGGTGTGCTTTGTGTAGAAGCAGGAGGACCAACACCAGGAGTTGGCTGTGCAGGAAGAGGAATAATAGCAGCATTTGAAAAACTAGAGGAATTAGATGCCTTTAATATATATAAGCCAGATATTGTTATTTATGATGTTTTAGGTGATGTTGTTTGTGGAGGGTTTTCAATGCCTATAAGAAATGGATATGCAGAAGAGGTTTATATAGTAACTTCAGGAGAAATGATGTCTATGTATGCTGCAACAAATATATCTTCAGCAGTTAGAAACTTTAAATCAAAAGGTTATGCTGCTTTAAAAGGGTTAATCCTTAACGCAAAAAATGTAGAAAATGAAAATAGCTTAGTTTCAAAATTAGCAGAAGAAATTGAAAGTGAAATTATACATTACATACCAAGAGATAAAGAAATACAGCTTGCAGAAAATAATGGAATGACTGTTATAGAGCACAATATTAATAGTGATATGGCTAAAGTTTATTTTGACTTAGTAAAAAAGATTATAAATTAAGGGGATGGTTATTATGATAAAAAAATTATTATTAAGTACTTTAACATTAACAAGTTTATTTGCATTTACAGCATGTAGTGGTGGAGAAAAGCCTAAGGTAGAAGAAGAGAAAAAAGAGCCTTTAAAAATAGTTTCTACAACAGTGGTACCTACTGAAGTAACAGAAAAGTTAGGTGTAGATTTAGTTGGAATACCAACGACTAAAAAAGTTATTCCAGAAAAGTATAAGGGTCTACCAGAGGTGGGATCTGCTATGAGTCCAAATATAGAGAATATTGTAGCTTTAAAACCAGATTTAGTAATTATAGATAAGAATTTTAAAGATAAATATGAAATTCAATTAAATGAAAAAAACTTAAAGGGATTTTATTTTGATACATCAACAGTAGAGGGATTTAAAAAGAGTATTTTAGAATTAAGTAAATTAACAGAGAAAGAAAAAGAAGGAGAATTACTAGTAAAAGAAATAAATGCTTCTATTGAAAATGAGCTAAAGAAGGTTAAGAAAAATGACAAGAAACCTACAGTAGCTATTTTATTTGGTACAGCTGAAAGTTCAATGCTTGCAACTGATAAATCATATGTAGGAGATTTGATAGATCAAATAGGAGTTGATAACGTAACAGATAAAATAGCAGGGGTAGATTCAGCCTATGTTAATTTTAGCTTAGAAGAAATTGTAAAGCTTAATCCAGATTATATTTTAAGACTATCTCATGGAAATTTAGAACAAGCTAAAAAGGATTTTGATAAGATGTTTACCCAAAATCCAGCATGGGGGAATTTAAAAGCAACTAAGGATGGTAAAGTTCATGACTTAGATTCAGAAATATATGGAGTTTCAGCTAATATGAAAATAGGAGATGCAATTAAGGGATTAGGTAATATTATATATGGAGAAAAATAATGAACAATAAAAAAAAGATAGGAATAATATTAACAGCATTTATAGCACTTATAGTACTATTGGTAGTATTTTCAACTGTTGGTAGTGTAAAGCTACCCTTTAAAGAAATTATAGAAAGTTTAATTAATAATGATGACCCAATGATAAAAACTATTGTACTACAAATGAGATTACCTAGAAATATAATGGCAATAATTATAGGGGCAAGCCTTGCAACTGCAGGCGCTTTGCTTCAGGCAGTAATGAAAAATCCATTAGCAGATCCAGGCATAACAGGGGTATCATCAGGTGCTAGTGTATTTGCAATAATTATACTTTTATTATTACCACAATATACAGGGTTTTTACCTATAGTTGCATTTATAGGTGGTGCAATAGCATGTCTTTTAGTATATATGTTAGCTTGGAAAAATGGGCTTTCACCTTTAAGAGTTGTTTTAGCAGGTGTTGCAATTAATGCAGTATTAGGTGGGTTTATTTCACTAATAACAACCTTATATAGTGATAGAATTCAGGGTGCACTTTTATGGTTAAACGGAAGTTTAGCATCAAAAACCTGGGGAGACGTTAAAACAATAGCCTTTTATGGGAGTGTTGGGCTAGTTCTAGCTTTAGGTTGTGCAAGAAGTGCAAATGTATTAAATCTTGGAGATGAAACTGCAGCTAATCTAGGGTTTAACGTAAATAAAACAAGATTAACCTTGTCAGCAGTAGCTGTATTTTTAGCAGGAACTGCAACTGCAATAGTTGGAATAATAAGCTTTGTAGGACTTATAGTACCTCATGTAAGTAGGATGATTATTGGAAGTGACCATAAATACTCCCTTCCATTTACAATGGTACTTGGTGGAATAGTATTATTAGTTTCAGATACTTTAGCAAGAAGTGCATTTGGAGCTTTAGAAATACCAGTTGGAGTTGTGATGTCAATAATAGGTGGTCCCTTTTTCTTATATCTATTGAGACAGAAAGGAAATGGATAGATGATAAATGTTAAGGAAATTTCCATAGGTTATGATGAAAAAAACATAATTGAAAAGCTTTCTTTAGATGTTAAAAGAGGAGAAATAATTTCAATTATAGGTCCTAATGGGTCAGGTAAATCAACCTTACTAAAATCATTAGGAAGGTTTTTAAAGGTAAAGGATGGAAATATAAAAATTATAAATAAAAATATTAAAAGTTTTTCACAAAAGGAGCTGTCAAAGATACTTTCTATGGTATCACAGCAAAATAGCTCTACAACTGATATTACAGTAAAGGAGCTTGTATACTTTGGAAGAACTCCTCATAAAAAATGGTACGAAAGTGCAATTAAAGAGGATGAAGAAATAGTAAATTGGGCTATGAAAAACACAGGTGTAGATATATTTAAGGATAGAAAGCTATTTAATCTATCAGGTGGAGAAAGACAAAGGGCTTGGATAGCTATGGCCCTTGCACAACAACCAGAGATTTTATTTTTAGATGAGCCAACAACTTACTTAGATATGTGTCATCAACTAGAATTAATGGAGCTTGTACAAAAAATCAACAGGGAGTTAAATATAACAGTAGTTATGGTGTTACATGATTTGAATCAAGCTGCTAGATATAGTAATAGAATTATTATTATGAAAAATGGAGAAGTAGTAGCAGATGGTACACCAAATGAAGTGATAAAAAGAGATATTATTCATGATGTGTACAATGTTAGATGCTGCATTACTAATGATGCAACACTAAATATACCACAAATATATCCATTAGAGGTTTGTTATAAAAGAAAGGATAGGTGTGAAAACTGTGAAATATAACTTAGAGGTTTTAAATAAATTACAGGATATTAATGAGGATAAGGATATTAAGGCTTTAAGTCATGCAATTTTTCCAGGGACTCACTGTCCATTATTTGGAGTAGCATTAACAGCTTCCTATATAGATGATTTATATATGTTAGTAGTTGGGACAAGTGAATGTACTTATTATACTAAGAATTTCTCACATAATAGACAAAAAGGTAAGGACAGAGTTTATTCCTTAGTGCTAAAGGAGAAGGAAGTTATATTTGGTGCAGAAAATAAGGTTAAGGAAGCATGTATAGAGATATATAAAAGAGAGCAGCCCAAAGGAATAATGATAGTTACAACCTGTGTACCAGAGCTAATAGGTGAAGACTACAATGGTTTAGTAAATTCCATAGAGGAAGAGACTGGTATAAATATATTTGTAGTTAGTACAGAGCATTATAAATGTAATAGTCATATTCCAGGAATGAAAAGAGCATTATCATCATTAATTACTGCTATGGACAAAAATGAAGATAAGAGTGGAATTAACATTCTAGGACATAGAGATACCTTTGTAGAAAATACAGAGCTTGTAAAGTTACTAAAAAATAAAGGTATTGAGATAAATACAATAATTCCATCAAGCTGTAACTTAGAGGAAGTTAAAAAAGCTACTAAAGGAAATTTAAATATAGTAACAGATATGATTGCAGTAGAGCTAGCAGAAAAGATGGAGAGAAAGTTTAATATTCCTTATATAGTATTTGATAAACATATGGATAAGGATATTATAAAAGAAAATTATACAAAGCTTCAGGAATTATTAAACATTGATTTAACTAGAGAGCTTAAAGCTTTAGAAGAGGAATATAATAGTCTATTTAAAAAGGCTAGTTATATATTAAGTGAAAAAGCCTTTATTTATGGTAATACACCAATGCAAGCCTTTGAAACAAGCGAGTTTTTAGTAAAGCTTGGAGCAGTTCCAAAGCTAATACAAGTTAGAGAACTTTATAATTGCGATATTCCTTTTAAAAACAAAATTAAAGAAAAAGGTTTAAATCCATATATTACAAGGGTTGCAAATATAGCACCTTTAAGAGAGTTATATGGAGAAATAGGAGCTTGTATATATATTGGACATGAAAGTCCTATGCTACTTAAAAGTAAAGGGTTGTCACAATTAACCTTTGATGAGCATGGTCAAAAAATAGGTTATGAACTTCCTATTGGGATTATGAAAACATTAATAGATAGATTAGGATAGGAGTTATTAAATATGGAATTATATAAATACTTTCCAGTGGCATCAGATAGAATGGGAATAATATGGACACTAAGCTCTATTGAGGGTGGTTGTATTATAGAGTTTGGTCCAGCAGGGACAACACATTATGCAATAGAAGCAATTGGAGCCTTAAATGGTGAGGACTTATCAAAGGTGTATTCAACTCATATAAGTGAAGAGGATATTGCTTTTGGAGACACAGATAGGTTAGTTAAATCTATTAAAGAAGTGGATGAAAACATAAAACCTAAATATATATTTATAATGGGCTCATCAATATCCTCAATTATAGGTTCAGATATAAAAAGTATAGCTACAGAAATTAAGGATAGTGTAAAAGCAAAGCTAATACCAATAGATATAGCTGGTCTTAAGGATGATTACAATAAAGGGGTAGAGGAAGCATTATATCTTATAGGAAAAAATATTATAAAGAAAAATCAAAAGGAAACGGGTCTATATAACATAATTGGCTCAAATATAGATGTATTTAACTTTGAAGGCGATAGCCTAGAAATAAAAAGAATAATGAAAGATATATTTGATAAGGAGTTAAATACAGTATTTACAGCAAGTACATCAATAGAAAAAATTGAAAATGCAAGTAAAGCAGAGTTGAATATTGTGTTAAGAAAAGAGGGAGTTAAGCTTGCAGAATATATGGAGAAAAACTTTGACATACCATATATTTATATGAAACCAATAGGTTTAAAGGCTACAGAAGAGTTTATTAAAGAAATAAAAGATCTTATGGATTATGAAGTAAATGAAGAGGCTTTAAAGAGAGAAGTTTGTGCTGTAGATAAAATTATAAAAAAATTAAGGTTTAAATTAATGGCTTTAAAAAATAAAAATGTAGCTATATTTGCAGATGAGGATACTTTATTATCAATGAGAAGATATATGAAGGAGCTAGGCTTTAATATTCATAGAGCAGAGGTACTTCATAGCACAAATTTAAATGATGAAGAAGTTTTAATAAAAACATCAGAATATGAAAGAGAGATTTATTTAAGAGAAAATGAATTAGCATTGATTTTAGGTGATGGGGTAACCCTAGCTATGAAACACAAAGGAAATGCTACAATGCAAATAAGCAATCCAAATCTAGATAAGGTAAATATATATTCATATACACCTTTTGTAGGATTTAGAGGAGCATTATATATATTAGAAAAAGTATTTAATATTAAAAATTATTAGGGTGGTTTAATTATGGAAAATTTAATAAATAGTAAAAAAACATTAATGATAAGTTCAATAGATAATGAAGGAAATCCAAGTATAAGCTATGCGCCTTTTATAATGAAGGATAAGTATTTATATATTTATATAAGCAAAACAGCCCCACATTATACAAACATAGATAGTGATAGAAAGATTGATGTAATGATAATAGAAGATGAATCAGAAGCTAAATCTTTATGGGCAAGAGGGAGAGCTAGCTTTATGTGCACAGCTAAATTAGCAGATAATGAAGAAGAAATATTAAACCTATATGAAGAGATACATGGTAGCAATATAATGAGTGTATTAAAAACAATGGACTTTAATGTATTTAAGCTATCAATTATAAATGGGAGGTTAATTAAAGGATTTGGACAGGCTTTTAAAATTGAGATTGAAGATGGAGAATGGAAGGTTACACAAATAGTAGGTGATGGACATAAAAGTAAAAAATTATAAAGTAACATTGACAAATTAAAAATCAAATAATATTATATTAATAAGAAGTTATTGATAATAATTATCAATAACAAGAGGAGGATGTATGAAAATAATTTTTTGGAGTGGAACAGGTAACACAGAAACAATGGCCAAGTTAATAGCAAAGGGAATTGAAGAGACTGGAGTAGAGGCAGAATTAATAAATATATCAGATGAAACAGTAGATATATTAAATAGTGAAGATGTTGTGGTACTAGGGTGTCCATCAATGGGAGATGAAGAATTAGAGCAATGTGAGTTCTTGCCATTCTTTGATAATACAAAGAATGAATTAAGTGGTAAAAAGGTTGCTTTATTTGGATCTTATGGATGGGGAGATGGTGCTTGGATTAGAAATTGGGAAGAGGAAGTAACATCATTAGGTGCAACGGTTTTATTAGAGCCTTTAAAGGTAAATTATACACCAGAGGGTGAAACAGTAGAGGAATGCATTCAGTATGGAAGGGAAATTTCAAGGTTAAGTAAGTAATGGATTAATAGGAGGAGTAATAATGGCTGAAAAAATCAGTATTTTTTATAACATGTTAAATAGTATGGAGGATAAAGAATATATAGAAACTTTTATTTCATATAATGTGGCATTAATAAGTGCTAGATTAAAGCCATCTATTACACTAAATTTAATTAAGGGCATAGATAAAGATTTATTTAAATTATGGAATTTGTACGGAAAAGAATACTTAGATAAAATAAACTTAGAGTATATCCCTTTAAGAAATAGTGATAAGTCATTAATTATTTTAATTTATGATAAAGAATTATTAGAAAAGTATATAAAAAGGAAAGAAAATTTAGAATTTCTTGTGGATATAGGTTATAGGAAGGAGTTTATACTAGAAGAGGTATTAAATACATTAAAGGTAAGATATGAAATATGTAAATGTCCTCATGAGCTTGGAGTGTTTTTAGGATATCCTGTGGATGATGTAAGAGACTTTATGCAATGTTCTAAAAAGAAGTGTTTAGCCTGTGGTTATTGGAAGGTTTATAACTGTGAAAGGAAAGCTAGAAGAATATTTGAATTATTTGATGTAGTAAAAGATTTTACTGTAAATAATATTATAGATGGTAAAAGAGCAAATAGCCTTTCAATGGAGCTTCAATATAAGTTTCAAAAAAGTCAAAAGATAATTTTTGGTTAGTGTAATTTATCAAAAAAGGTGCAGTTACTAAATTGATTTAAACTTTATATTTACAATTAAAGTAAAATAATATAAAATTTAGATATAAAAATATGGGGGATGGCACTAAATATGGAAGAAAAAGTATTGGAACGTTTTAAATCTATTAATAAAAAATTTTTCAAATCAAAGAATGATAAATTAACGCTAGAAATAATGGAGCATGCATTTAAGGCAGATTCACTTGTTAAAAGTTTTGATTTAGATGGATTAGATTTTACAGTTAAATCATTAAAAAATATAGAATTAGCTGCAGGCATTTTGCATGAAATTATAAATCTTGATGGAACAGAACTTGGGGATGATCAATTTGAAACAATATGCTTTGTTCTTGGGGGATATGTAGGAGAGGTTGTGAAAAATTATACTGATGCAAATTGGTATATAAATGATGAAGGATATATTGGATTATCAATAAATATGAAAGTGTGCAATGCTTGTATATTCCCAATTACAAAGGTGGCTAAAAGGATAAAAAATGGACCTGAGGACAATATAATATTTTCTTTAGCAACAATGTTAAAGCATGGTGAAGAAGATATTGCATATGAAATATTTGAGTTATTAGATGACAGAGTATTAGAAGTGTAAAATCCTGTTGCTTAATTTTAATAAAAATTTTATATAATTTAATTAAGCAAAAAGAATTAGTAGAATCCAATTGAAGTTGGGGCTACTATTTTTTTGATTTTTTCTATAAGAATAAAGTGGAAAATATAATTTACCAGTGTTAGGGTTATTACACAAAACTATGTATAGTTTCGAAAAACTTAAGATGGGGAGAACTCTCTTATTACTCCATATGTAAAAAGAGACTATCCATAGAGATGATAAAATCCGCTAATACGACAGCCCCTCTTTCTACTTTTAGACCCTTTATAAATAGATTACTTTAAATTATTATTTCTAAATTTAGCTATCAATTTTGGAATATCTATTAAAAACAATATAGATACTATAGTTAAAATTTCACGTGGCTGCTTTAAAAATAATGAAACTAATGCAAATGTTAACATTACAACTGAAAAAATTAATTCATTGGAGAATTTATTATCTTTCTTTTTGATTAATTTAAATACTAATATAGATAAATTAAAAAATATAAGAATTAAAAAAATATAAAGTCTAAAATTCATAATTATAATAAAAGTTAAATAAAACCATTTGATTTAGCATTTTCGTAGCATTCAATTAAATAAATTCCGCCAGCAAATAATCCACAACCAAGCATTAACCATGGGTTAATAAGACCCATTGAAATTAAAAGCTTTGCAGATCCTGCACTTAAACCAACACACGAAGCTGAATCAAGCACAAATTCAGTAAACCAGTTACCTCCATCAATCACTTGTAAATCAGTATTTTCTAATTCAATAAAATTGGAACTTGAAGTTATTTCCATAATATAATACCTCCTGAAATTTAATTATATAACATTTTACTGATACTTTTCTTTAAACAATAATATAATGGTAAAACCTAAGGCCTTAAGTAAATGATAGTAAATTAATAGTTTGTAAATTTATCAGCAAAGATACAATAATAAAATAACATATCTACAAAAAAAAGGAAATGATTTACAATGAATTTATCTTGTAAAATCGTATGACATTAAAGACGGTGATTAGGTTGTCTTAGAGTTTGGAGGACTTCCTCAAAGGGAATATGGGACATTAAAATCTTCTCTTACTAATATTAGTGTTGACTCAAAGGTTAATCAAAATGAGGGAAAAAGCTTTTATACTGGGATTTGTGAGTTGCCTGTAAGTTATTTAACTAATAAAAATGGGGAAAAGGTTGACATAAAGAATGG
>JBOFVP010000006.1:0-13410 GCA_051653165.1 Clostridium sp. | reverse complement strand
GAAAGATATAAAACCCTAGATAAGGATGGAGTTTATGGAAATATGGAGCAGTATGAATCTATTTTAGATAAAGATCCTAAGCTTGAAAAGTGGGTAGAATAGGGTAAGATGGAGGTGTTTAATATACCTCCATTAATTTGTTAAGGGGGAAAATTGCTAGGGGAATAAATCCAGATGAGGTGGTTGCTTTAGGGGCGGCTGTACAAGCTAGTATAAACAGTGGGGTAGAAAGGAGAATTATTTTAATGGATAATTCAAATCATAGTTTAGGGGTGGAGGTTTTAGATGGTAAGTTTGATATTATTATTCCAAGAGATTCTAAGCTTCCAGCTGAAAAAAGTAAGGGATATATAACTGTTAATGACAATCAAAGCACTGTGGACATAAGAGTTTACCAAGGGGAAGGAATTAATATAGCAGAAAACACCTGTATAGGATATTTGAGGGTTACTGGTATTCCTAAAAAACCTAAGGGATATGAAAGAGTTGATATTACTTTTAAGTATGATTTAAATGGTATGTTAAGGGTTAGTGCTAAGGTTTTATCTACTAAAGAAGAGAGTATTATTGAGATTTCTTTATTAGGTGATGAAGGGGAGAAGAAGGCTCCTGTTAAAAAGATGGAAGAGGGGGTTAAACCTCCTGAAATAATAGAAGAACCTCCAGTTGAAATAAAAGAGGAGGAAGTTCCTGTTATTAATGAAGAGGTGGTACAAAAAGAGGAGCAGGTTGTTAGGGTGGAAGTAGAAGAAGTGTCACAAAATGGGGATACAGAAGGGTTTGATGAATCCCTTTATGAGGAAATAGATGAACAGGAAATATATAGGGATACTTCTCAACTTGTTAGTATTATAAATTCAACAATTGAACAATATCAACCTGAGGGGCAAAAGATATTAAGAGATAAACTTGGAGATTTACTTACAACTGTTAAGGGTGGAGACTTAAGAGCTGCTAGAAGAATACAGCTTGAAATTGTGAGTTTATTAGATGTATAAGAAGAAATAAATCAAAAAAAGGGGGCAGTAGAAAGTTTTGTTTTTACAATAAACTATCTACTATCCCACATAATTGTATTTATATTTAGATATTATACTAACTATACTTTTAAATCTATCTTACTCTATTTAACCTTGTGCCTGTAAAATTAAGAAATCACTTGAAAAAGAGTCTATAACAGCCCCTAGAGCTAAAATAAGTGATATAGTGAAGAAATATGGACTAGTATCAAACTATACCATTAAACAGTTTAAAATACATAAATTCAAATGTAATAATGACAAAATTGAAAATATAGTTAATAGAGAATTTCAGGATAGAGAAGACTTAGATGTTGTAGTAAGTGATCTGACTTACGTAAACGTTAGCGGAAAGTGGAATTACATCTGCGTTCTTATAAATCTACACAATAGGGAAATTATAGGTTATTCAGCTGGTAAAAATAAAAATGCTCAGCTTGTTTATGATGCATTTTTAAAAGCTAATTGTAATTTAAGTAAAATAAATATATTTCATACCGATAGAGGTTGTGAATTTAAAAACAAGATTATAGATGAGGTATTAGAAATATTTAATATTGAAAGATCACTTAGTAAAAAGGGCTGTCCTTACGATAACGCAGTTGCTGAAGCAACTTACAAAATTATCAAAACTGAATTTGCCTTTAATAAGATTTTTAATAGCTTCGAAGAATTAGAGATGGAATTATTTAATTATGTAAACTGGTATAATAATCATAGAATTCATGGGTCACTTAACTATATGACTCCTGTAGAATATAAGTTAACGATGTCCGAATAAAAGTTGTTTAAATAATCATTGATAATCCAAATCATCTAATCCATTTACAGTAGTTTGTTCATTTTCATTAATAGGAATAACGATACACTTTTTACCATCAATAATTTGAGAAGTAATTTGAGGGATTTTTTCAGGATTGACCTGAAGGACAACATCAATAATGATCAGAATCAACATCTTCATTATGTTCTACTTCTAAAAGCTCATTTTAATCTTACATGTATTGATATAAATATTACTCTAAGTATAGTAATGTTTTACCAATAATTAAAGGCTTAAATTACAAGATATTATTCTTTAATGAAAGTAAAAGTTGATAAAGGAATCTTTTAAGAGGAAAATTAGTACATTTAAGACTAAAATAAATTTAGCTATTAATAATATAATATAATCTAAATGTAGCCAAGAGAGTTACAGAAAAAAATATGAGGGGGAACAAATATGAATAAATTTGTAGATTTATCAATGGAGGAACAAGAAGCAATAGAGGGGGGAGCGACAGTAGTTGTAGCTTGGTTAATTTTTGATGCGGTAGTTGCGGCAGTAAGTTTAGGAATTGCAATTCATCAAGGTGTTACACATGAGTGTGGAACTGCAACAAAATCATCAAATGGAGTTAATAAAGGTGATAAAGTAATAACTCGTAGAACAAATTATACAAAACAAATGACTGGAAGATACCACTGCTATAATATGTGCCCAGATCATAAATAATAAAAAAGGTGAGAGGAGAAATTAGAAATGAATAAATTTATTGACTTATCATTAGAGGATCAAAGAACAATTGAGGGAGGGGCAGTAATAGCAACTGCGACATTCTTAACAATATTAACAAGAGTAATTTCAGTATCATCATTAGCGTATGCTGTTTATATGGGATATATACATGAATGCGGAATAGCTACAACTTCATCAGGAAGTATTAAAGCAGGGGAAAAAGTACTTGCAAGAAGAAATGCAGCAAGTAAAGCAACAACAGGAAGATATCACTGTTATACTATGTGTTCATACCACAGATAGCAATATGGGGCTTAAGGGATATCTTAAGCCCCATAGAAAACTAAATTTAATTTTCAGTTTCACATTCATCATCGGTGAATTTAATTTCATATCCAAACCATAAGAATGAATACACCTCAGGTGTTGTTTCAGTACAGTTTTCACAAAGTTTAGCAATTGAATTAGTCACTTCAGATTTTAAATTTTTTAGTTTCATAATTTAACACTCCTTAAATTTATTGGTAATATATATACAATTACTCCAATTAACGAAAAAATTACGAGTGATTTAAACGTTAAGTTTGTAATAATAATACTTAATAAAATAATTAATACACTTTTAGTTATTGATTTTACCTTAAGCTTTCTTCTAAGAATTTCAGAACGAATTGGATTAAGTTTAGTGTCAGCTGGTGCAAATCTATAAATCAAATATAGCAAAACTGGTGATATTAAAATTATAGTGCTATTATTAATTGGAATTATTTTAGATGAATAAATGCAAATTAAAAATGTTGTTATTGAAAATAAGGTACAAAGTGAGCTTGTTTTAGCATGTTTTCCACCTAAGGTAATTCTTAAGAAAGCAACTATTGTCATACATATAAACATTTCTAAGAATAGATCTAATACATAGCCAATGAATAAAGTAAGTACTGCTTTAGAAAAAGAAATTATTAAAATTTGTATTCCTATGGTAACTTTTTTTACATTAATATTTTTATTAGTTATATTTTTTTGCAGTAAATTTGATAAAATATTAGATAAATTTTCAGTTATATTCATACTATTCACCTCACTTAAATAATAAAGCAAAATATGGAATATTAATTCAATTTAGTAAAAATATTACACAACATTGTAATATACTCAATAAAATGAATATGTAAAAGTAAAATTAGTAATATATATTGTAATATTCGTTGAGTAAACAGTATATGTTGATTAGTTTTAAACAAAAGAAAAACTTCAAGAATAATTTGAATTATTCTTGAAGTTTTTGGATTAATTAAGAGCATAGAACTTTCATTCCTCTAATTGATACAAAGCACTCTGAATTATTACTCATAATTACTATTCTTTTAGTAGTATTTATTTCTTTGATATAATTTTTATTAATTATAAATGATTGGTGACAACGACAGAACCGACTATCTAATAAACCCTCTATTTCCTTTAACTGTCCATAAAATTCTATAACTGTATTTTCAGTATAAAGTTTAACCTTATGTATAGTAGTAGAAGTTTCAAAAAAAATGATTTTATCAAGTTCAAAGTTTAATAAGCGGTCTCCATTTTTCACTATAAATACTTTAGGTATTGAATTTGAGAGTGAGGAGAATTTTTTATAAGCATTTAGTATACACTCTGATATTCTTTTGCTAACCTCATTAAAATTATCTTTAATAATAAAATCAATTGCTTCTACTTTATATAAGAAAGTAAGGTAGCTCATCTCGGCATGTGTAGTTATAAAAACTATAAATCCTCTAGGGTCGTATTCACGAATCTTTTCTGCTAATTGTATTCCATTAATATCACTTTTTAAATCAACATCTAAAAAATACAGGTTAGTGGTTTTACTATTTTTTATAGAATTTAGTATATCATTTGGGTCGCTAGTTGCTAATGCAAGTTTCATAGATAGGTCTTCTATAATTATAGTATTATTTACATATTTTAAAATTTCGTTTCTATGATTTAGGTTATCTTCACAAATAAAAACATTTAGCATTATTACACCTCATTAATTTTCTATAGTTAGTATATGGGTAAAGAACTTTTCGTCTAGTTCTGTTTCTAAAGTTACATGTTTTAAGTTGCCAATAAAACTTTGTACAGCATAAAGGCCTAACCCTCTGGATGGACCTTTAGTTGAAAAATCTTTTTTAAATATATTTTGTAGATTGGGTTTAGTTTTATAAGTATTTGAAACAATAATGATTTTGGAATTTTTTTTCTCAATGATAGAAAATATAACTTGTCCATTAATGCAATTAAGTGCTTCCTCTGTAGCATTATCAATGAAAACGCCTAAAATTCTTATTAAAGTGATTATATCCATATTAATTTGCTTTATTCTTGTAGCGATGTCTATGAAAATATCTATTCCCTTATTTTGTGCAAAAATTAATTTGATAGAGACTAAACCTTTAATTTGAGGGATTTCAATATTATTTAATAAGCCAATTCTAAAGTTATTTGTCTCAAACACAGTAGATAAAGGAGTGATGGTTTCTGAAAAATATTTTTTTAAACCTTCCATATTATCACTATCAATATAGCCATTTAATGAAGAGATAATGTTTACATAATCATGCTTAAAGCTACGCAATTCCATATAAATACCTTCTAATGTATTGGTGTATATTGTTAACTCCCTAAGCTCTTTTTCTTTTCTTTTAATTTTTCTATTTTCAGAAAAATAGAAGAAGGTCATTATAATTGTTATTAAACCAAAGAAAAGTATAGTTAATAGGAAAACTATATACCTATAGTAAAAAGGTGTTATCATTAAATTTTTGCTTAAATCTAAATTACAATTGATTAGAATGAAATTAATCAAAAGTATTAGATTAATGATGTTGCAAAAAAAATTATTAGCCGTAATATCAAAATAAAAATTTTTTATAGCTTTATAAATTAGTGTAGATAACAAAGCACCTATAATAAAGGTAATAAAATAAATAAAAAATCTAAAGTATGCAATAGATAGTAATGTTTGATATGTATCTTTAAATAAAATTACTATGGCTAATTCTGTAACGTATATAGATACTGAATTAATTATGCTAGATAATAACGAACATAATAATGCTACCTTTAGTTTATATCCATGTTTTGAAATAAATAGGATTGAAACTAATGAGAATCCTAAAATATTTAGATTTGGATTAATAAAAGAAAATAATAAAGATAATATAGATGAAAAAATTGCAACAATAAAATATTTTTTCTTAGGTATAGCTACCAACTTAGTAAAAAATAAAATTAAGAATACAATTAAATTAGCTATATAAATTTCAAGAATAAGTGTCAAAATAAATCACCTCATAACAATATATTATAATATTATAACATTAATTAGAAAAAAATGAAATAATATTAAGAATTTTACATAAAATATGTAATAAATGTATGTAATTTAACGTTTTTTATGTTTAATTATATAATTTATATAGGAATTATATAATTGAGGTTTGTGTATTTTATAATCAAATTAAGAATTATTAGCTAATAATAGTCAAGTAAAATGTTAAAAAATATTTTTATTAAAAAAATGCATAACAAATAAACCATTTTAAAACACGAGTGATTACAAATTATGGATATTTTAAAGTTGCGGTATTTAGAGATTTATTTTCTAAATACATTTGCTTATGAATGCTTGGATCTCTTACTTCAAACGGAGTTTGATTTCGGAGTACTGCAAAAATATAGTTTAATATTTTAGCATGATGGCACCAAGTGCTACTTTAGCTTTTTTACCATTTAGGTTAATTTGATAATAGTTTAATAAAACTTCATTGATAGGAACACCACTACGATTTTTACGAATCGATGCCAGTGCAACAACATATAATGCTCTTCGACCTATTCGGGTTCCTCTCTTTGACATTTTATTTTGATTACCTTTAAATTTACCAGACTCATTAACAGAGCTATCAATACCAAAAAAGGCAACTAAGTGCTTAGGTTTAATAAAGCCATCTATATCACCAATTTCGGCAATTAAAGTAATTGCTGTAAGGTGACCAATTCCAGGAATAGAATCAATTAGGGATATGTTACTTCGGATTGATTCTGGAAAGTCAGTAGAATTAATTAAAGTGTTTATTTCATCTAACAAAGTACTTATTTCTTCTTCAAGTGCTTTAACTAAGTTTATTGAACTAGTGATTTTAACCGCTAAACCGTGCAACGGTAGAGCTATAATACAGGCTTCAGTTGCACTATAAATTTTTTCAGACCACGATAACCCCTTTTTAGATCTACTGATAAGGATATCTAAAACCTTATCTTTAGGTGCATCTAATATGTATTGCGGTGTTGGATATTCACTCAAAATAGCAATAGAGCTATTTGATGTTACACTTGAAAAAATAGTACTGTAGCTAGGGAATATTATTCTTAAATCAGCAGATAACTTCTTCTTAAAAATAGAACAAGTATCAGTAAGTTTATAATACTCTCTAACAAGAGATTTAAATAGGAAAATATCTAGGCTAACGCCTTGCGAAAGCTTTATATTTTGAAATTTAGCTATTTGGGCAATAGATAAAGCATTTTTTTTATCATTTTTCACTTTTCTTATATCCACATTTTTGTTACACTTAGTAACGAGTGGATTGATAACAAATGTGTTATCGAAGTTTTTATTAAGAAAGTGGAAAAGAGATAAGTGGTACACACCAGTGGACTCCATGAAAATTGCAGTTTTCATGTTAAACTCTTCTTCCACTTTTTTTATTTCTTTAAATAAGTGATTGAAGCCGCTAACATCATGCTTTATTCTAAAGGCTTTTCTATAAATATCTCCGTTAGGTGCAAGTATTGCAACATATGAAAAATCTGCTAAAATATCAATTCCAACTGTAGGACTATTAAAAAATTTAGACATTGTATATATCTCCTTAAAAATTATTTGATAGATAGAATAGAGTATCCAGTCTATAACCTTGTTTGTGACCCTGGTAATTCCCAAAGGGAAACCCAACCAGCTAAACATAGAATTCTACCTGATGGAATGATACGCTAATTTACCGGTATAAGCTTAAAAAGCTTCTCAGGGGGTGAACATCTATCCTCTATTCAGGAGTATTATACTAAAATATATTTAATTTGGTTAGGTCCCTAATAGGGATTTAAATAGAAAACTAATATTCCAAAAGATATGCGTTCTGCATCTTAAGATGCTAGACGAGATAGAAGTAAAAATAAGAATAATAAAATCATGATGTGCTGTAATGTTCGTTAGAATGGTATAAAGCTTTCTATCAAATGTTATATCTATATCATACAAGGAGGGATTGATTTGATTAAAATATTTATGTGTGATGATAATGAAACACAGTTAAATAAGTTTAAAAAGATGGTTGAAGATACTATTGATATAGAGTGTATTGATGGTGAAATTAGTTTAGCTACTACTAATCCAAATGATATAATTAATAAAGTCTCTATGGGGAAAAGAGAAGGCAGTGGAATATATTTATTAGATGTAAATCTAAAAAGTGATATTAATGGAATACAATTAGCAGAAAAGATTCGTGAATATGATCCAAGAGCTTTTATAATTTTTATAACTACACATGCTGAGATGAGCTACATAACATTTTTATATAGAGTAGAGGCTATGGATTATATTATTAAGGATAATTATGCTAGTGTGAAGGCTAGATTACACAAGTGTCTAGTTGATGCAAATAAAAGGTATAATGTAGACAATGAAAATAAAGTAGATGTATTTACTGTAAGTGTAGGGGAAAGGACTATAAATGTTTATGAAAGTGAAATTGTGTGCTTTGAAACATCCAGTACAGCACATAAAATAATTTTGCAAACAGTAGATAGAAGAATAGAGTTTTATGGTAAATTACGTGATTTAGAGTGTAAGCTTGGAGAAGATTTTTACCGTTCTCATAAATCTTTTATTGTGAATAAGAAACTTATAAAAGAGGTAGACTATTTAACAAATATAATTCATATGATAAATGGATATGAGTGTATGGGATCTAATAGATTAATTAAAGGAATTAAATTATAACAAAAATAAAGGGAATCAAGTGATTCCCTTTATTTTTTTGTTATAGTTTTATTTTTATAAAGTTGTTTAAGAGCAAAGAGTGCCAAGCCATTATTTAATCCAAGATTATGGAGTGAAAAATAGTTTGTAATAGAATTGGAAAGAGTGTTTTCTGTAGAATACTTTACGAAAAGGTTGTATAGCTCATTATCAAATCTTTTTTCTAGTTTCACTAGGTAGCTTATATCATAATCTACTAAAGGAGATAAAAAAGATTCATTAGTAAATAAATGTTTATATTTATTTATTATATACAAAAAAGAATCTTTTTCACTAATTTTTATATTTGGATATTGTAAATAAAGCGACCTTAGAATATTTGTTGAAAAGATAAGATAATACTCTTTGTTTGTAGATTTATAGAGCTCTAATAAATAAAAGAGTATCCCTAATATGCCGTTATCAAAACTAAAATCTAAAACTTTAATTTCATTATCAACAAGTCCTATCCAAGTTCTCTCCATAATATTTTTGTTAAATCCTAATATTGAAGACTCTATATAAAAATCACCAATATCAGAGCAAAGTATATCTGTATTAGGTGTAGTAGTTAATAAATTAATATTATTAAGTGGAAAGTTTGGACTATTAATTATAAATTTTAAAAAATCTCCCTGTCTAATACAGTCTAATAAATTTAAATTATTTATATTGTTAATGTAGTTATGAATGTACAAGTCATTATTTGAATATCTGAATAAGTTTTCTATTATTGTAGTTTTATTATAATAAATTTTTTTGTAGTAATAGTTAAAGTAATATATGGTAAGAGATGAAGGAGAATTATCTAAAATCAAATCTTTAAATCTAAGTATAGAATTATTTAAGATTTTATTGGAGATAGAATTCGCAGTACAATCCAAGTTGCTGCTTGAGAATTTTATATTACCTTGCTGAACCTTATCCAAGTGAAATATATATAGAAGTATTATGGTTAGCCCAAGTTGCGCACTTAAGTTATTTGATTTAATGGTATGGTTATTTTTAAGGGGAATAACCCTGTAATATTTTTGATTTCTAATACTCCTAATAGAAGGTACTATTGAATTTATGAAAGTTTTATATAGATTTATATTGTCGATTATTTTTCTCACCTCCATTTAATGTTCTGCACACGAGTCAAAGATTCCATATATATATAATAATATAAAATATTGAGTATATTATTAAAAGTGTAAAAAATGTGCATATTTTAGTAAAATGCTGATATTCACGGTCAGTTTGAAAAGTTATAGTGAAAAATTATTTAAAGTAAATATTCAAATTTTATATAAAATTTGCAATAAATAAATAGTAAGATAAGTATTTTACCTAAAATCGACAAAATTATAGAGAAAAGAAAAATACTCCAAATTATTTATTAAAATAGAATTAAGAAATTTGTTTGGAGGTATATTAATGAATATTAAAGGGATAGAGCAATATGATAGCAATGATTGCGGACCAGCGTGTTTAGCAACAATTGCGAAGTATTATGACAAGAATATTACAATTTCTAAAATTAGAGAGGTTGCAGGTACAACAATAAATTCTACAAATATATATGGAATTATACAAGCTGGGAAGAAGTTTGGATTTGATGGAAGAGCTGTTAAGACTGACTCAAAAGAAGATATATTATCAGATTTTCCAAAGCCAGCAATAGCACATATTATAAATGAAGAGGGGTTGCTACATTTTATTGTAATATACTCAGTAAATAAAAAAACTGTGAAAATTTTTGATCCAGATGGAGGAATAAAGAAATTAAAGTATGAGGAGTTCATAGAACAGTGGACTGGTGTACTGGTTTTCTTAGTGCCAAATGAAAAGTTTGAGGATGTTAAAAGTGATGAAAAAATAACATATTTTTCATTATTAAAACTATTGAAAAGAGATAAGGCAGCAATAAGTATTACAGTTATAGCATCTTTAATACTCACTGTTCTAGGTATAATAAGCGCATTGTATATAAGATTTATAATTGATGATGTTTTGACAAATAAGTCTTTTAGTCAATTACATACAATATCTATTGCGATGATTATAATTGGCATAGTTCAAATAGTAATATCATTTTTCAAGAGTAAACTATCAATTATACTATCAGAGAAATTGATAGTTCATTATACAACTGACTTTTTTGAACATTTAATAAATTTACCGATTAATTTCTTTAAAAATAGGAAAACAGGTGAAATATTAAATAGATTTAGCGATTTATCAACGGTTATAAGTACATTACTAAATAGTACATTAACAGTAATAATTGAAAGTAGCATGATGGTAATTGGAGCAGGTATATTGTATATGCAAAGTAAAGAACTATTTTTACTAACGATTATTCCATTAATTTTGTATGCAATATTAGTATATGCATTTAAAAATGCGTTAAAAAGCAGAAGTAGAGAGATATTGCAATCAACAGATAAGTATAATTCAAATTTGTTAGAGAGTATTAAGGGTGTGGAGCTAATTAAATTAAGTAACTTAGAAGAGAATTTTACAGATAAAATTTTAGATGACAATACAGATGTTTCCCTAAAATCAATAAAGTTATTTAATATTGGTAATGTACAAAGTCTTTTAGTTGGAATTCTTAAAATCATATATAGTGTGGGGGTTATATGGATAGGTGCATATATGGTTATGAAGGGTAATCTTACATTAGGTATATTAATGAGTTTTATATCATTAAATGCATACTTTATATCACCAATTGAAAACTTAATTAATTTACAACCAGAAATTCATAAAAGTATAGCATCTTTAAATAGAGTAATAGATGTTATTTTAATTGATGAGGAAATTGATAGAAGTAAAAAATTAATTAATATTGATTCAATTGAAGATATTGAATTAAATAATGTTCATTTTAAATATGGCAATACTAAAATTTTAAATGGTATTAATATGAAGGTTGATAATTTTAGAAAGGTTGCTTTAGTTGGGAGAAGCGGAGAAGGTAAAAGTACCGTTGCAAAATTACTAACAAAGCTTAATAATGCAAATGAGGGACAAATTAAAATAAATAGCATTAATATTAATGATATTTATTTTGAAAGTGTAAGAAATAATATTGTATATGTTGACCAAGAGCCATTCTTCTTTACAGGAACTATATATGAGGCATTAACAATGAATAATCCAGAAATAAATTTAGATGATGTGATTTATTTATGTAAGGAGTTTGACTTATACGATAAAATAAGCAAATTGCCACTTGGATTCCAATCGTCATTAAGTGAAGGTGCGACAAATCTTTCCGGTGGGGAGAAGCAAAGACTTAATATAATAAGAGCGTTACTTAGAAAACCTAAAGTATTAATTTTAGATGAGGTTACTGCAAATATCGATTGGGAAAGTGAAGAGAAGATAATTAAGTATATAACTAATAAATTAAAGGAATGCACAGTAATTATGATTACCCATAATTTACGTTTATTAAAGAATTTAGATGAAATATTTGTTCTAGAGAATGGGATGATAGTTGAAAGTGGCTCGCATAAAGATTTAATTTTAAGAAAAGAGAGTTATTATAAAATGTTTCAATATAGTTTAAGTGACTCTATGGAGGTAGTTTAATGTTTAACAGGGATACTAAATTTATTACAAGAGAATTTTTGTATAGTAAACAGGTAAAGTTTAATATTTTAATTAGTACAATTTTAATAATTGTAGTTTCTACATTAATACTTTCATTATGTTTTGTAAAAAAAGAAGTGTATTTTAAAGCTAGTGGAAAGATTTCAAATGTTCCAAATGCTGAACAATATGTTTCTATGTATACAAGTAAGGTTAAAGAGTTATTTGTAAAAGATGGGCAGCCAGTTAAGAAAGGTGATAAAATACTTTCTCTAGAAACATCAGAGGTTAATGCAGAATATGACAAATTGAAAACTCAAGAAAAAATATTGGTTGAGCAAATTGCAGGATTTGAGAAGTTGTTAATATGTATAAAAAATGGGAAAAATACAATGAGTGAAGAGAGTGAAACAATTTACTATCATCTTTACGAAGATTATATGAAGCAGAAATCAACCCATAGTATAGAAGATAAAAGAAACCAATTTCAAGTTGAAATTTTAAAAGAGAAGGTTAATGAAGATAAACTATATTTAAAAAGCATTGAAGAAGTGAAAAATCTTTGTGAAGATGGATCATCTAATTACTATAGAACACAACAATTTTTAGATGAAATCAATTGTTTAGAGGATGATGTTGATAAGACCAAGCGTATTAATTCAGAAAAGCAAGTTTTATTGTCAGCTATTAAAGATTCAGAGCAGACATTACAGCTATACGATTTAGATAAACATGAAGATAATGATGTAAACTTCGTAAAAGAGATAAATACAAAATTAAGCGAAGCTAAATCTCAATTAGAAGTGCTTAGTTATGATGTTAAAAAATATTCAGATGTTATTTCTAATCTAAATGTAACATCAGAAGATGACGGAATTGTAAGTTTCAAAAAACCTCTATCAATAGGACAAGCTGTAAATGCTGGTGATAATTTAATAGAAATTTTAGATGGAAGTAATGATAATATTTTTATTGAGTTTTATATACCTTCAGATCAAATTGGAAAAGTTCAAGAAGGGCAAAAGGTAACGATAGATTTCTTTGCAAGTAATCAATATTATTTTAAAGCAATTGAAAGCACTATTGTTAATATTAGTAATCAACCAACAACAATAACTAGTAATGATACTGTTCAAAGTATATATATATGTCAAACAGTAATTGATCGTAGTAAAATTACTAATGAAGAAGGGGATTTAGAAATTGCTATGGGAATGAATGTTAATTGTAATGTTATTCAA
>JBOFVP010000005.1:0-2437 GCA_051653165.1 Clostridium sp. | reverse complement strand
TAACATGACCCTTAGCTAAATCAACAACATGAATATAATCTCTAACTCCAGTTCCGTCAGGAGTATCATAATCATCTCCAAAAACGCTAAGCTGTTCAAGTTCACCAACAGCAACCTTTGTTATGTAAGGCATTAAATTATTTGGAATCCCATTAGGCTCTTCTCCAATTATTCCACTCTTATGAGCACCAACTGGGTTAAAATATCTAAGTAAAGCTATATTAAAACTATTATCAGCCTTATATAAATCTCTTAAAATATCCTCAACCATAAGCTTAGTTCTACCATAAGGATTAGTTACTGAAAGTGGGAAATGCTCCTCTATTGGCATTATTTCAGCAGCTCCATAAACCGTAGCTGAAGAACTAAATACAAAGTTTTTAACATCATACTTTTTCATTAAATTTAAGATATTTAAAGTATTAATTAAATTATTTGTATAATATTCAAGAGGTAATTCAACTGATTCACCAACCGCCTTAAAAGCAGCAAAATGAATTACAGCATCAATCTTATTCTCCTTAAATATTCTTTCAGTTTCATTAACATCAACTAAATCTATATTATAAAATTTTATTTCTTTCCCTGTAATCTCTCTAATTCTATCCTTAACTTCTATTTTAGTATTTGCAAGATTATCCACTACAACTACTTCATTATTTTCATTTAATAACTCAACAACTGTGTGGCTTCCAATATATCCAAGTCCACCTGTTACTAAAATTGCCATTATTATTTCCTCCCCCGCATATGTACTCTCCACAAAAAAATATGGAGTCACTATCAATTGATATAATTATAACCATAAACACTTCTAATTACAATATAGGGATAGTACCAACATACTACCCCTATATCTTCTTATAATTTACTTAGTAATTTCTTTTAAGTAATCCATGAAACCGTCTTTAAGCTCTGGTCTTCTTAAAGCAAACTCAACAGTAGCTTCTAAGAAACCTTGCTTATCCCCAACATCATATCTTCTACCTTCAAAGTTATAAGCATACATAGCTTCATTTCTCATAAGCTCTAATAATGCATCAGTAAGTTGAATTTCTCCACCCTTACCTGGCTTAGTATTTTCAAGGATTTCAAAGATTTGTGGAGTTACAATATATCTACCTAAAATTGCAACATCAGTAGGAGACTCATCAACAGCTGGTTTCTCAACTAATCCCTTAACCTTTAAAACTCTATCTTCTATATCAATTCCATCAACAATACCATATCTGCAAACATGCTCATGAGGAACAGTTTGAACTCCTAAAACAGAAGTCTTATATTCATCATAACATTCAATAAGTTGCTTTAAACATGGCTTTTCATCATTATAAACAATATCATCACCTAAAAGAATTGCAAAAGGTTCATTTCCAACGAAAGCCTTAGCACAGTGAATAGCATGCCCTAATCCCTTAGGTTCCTTTTGTCTTATATAATGGATATTAACCATATCTGAAATATCTTTAACAAGCTCAAGAAGTTCGTCCTTACCACTCTTAGCTAACTCTAATTCTAACTCAATGCTTCTATCAAAGTGATCTTCAATACACTTCTTGCTTCTTCCAGTTATTATTAGAATTTCTTCAATTCCTGATTCAATAGCCTCTTCAATAATATATTGAATTGTTGGCTTATCAACTATAGGTAACATTTCCTTTGGTTGTGCCTTAGTTGCAGGTAAAAATCTAGTACCAAGCCCCGCTGCAGGTATTATTGCTTTTCTAATTTTCTTACTCATTTAGTAACCTCCAAAATTAACTTATAATAAATTTAAATTAAATTTCATTGCTATGGATTCATCTAAAAATCCTTATGTATACATTATACTATAAAAAGTCAACTTTGTTTGTCATTATATGTCGAATATATTTATACTATTAGTATTTATTTTACTATATAACATAAGATATAATAAATGTATAGTATTTCATAAAGATATACTCAAAACAACAAAAAACATTTGGAGGTTTATTATGGCAGTTTTAGTTTGCGGTGGAGCTGGCTACATAGGAAGTCACATGGTAGCAGAACTACTTGAAAATGGTAAAGAAGTTGTAATATTAGACAACTTAGAAAAAGGACATAAAGAAGCCTTATTAGGTGGAAAACTATACGTTGGAGATTTAAGAGATAGAGAAATTCTAGACAAAGTCTTTACAGAAAATAACATAGAAGCAGTAATTGATTTTGCAGCATACTCATTAGTTGGAGAAAGTATGACTGAACCATTAAAATACTTCAACAACAACGTTTATGGAACAATATCATTACTAGAAGCAATGAGAGATCATAATGTAAAATACATTGTATTCTCATCAACAGCAGCAACCTATGGAGAACCAGACCAAGTTCCAATACTTGAAAACAGCAAAACAATTCCAACAAACGCATATGGAGAATCAAAGCTATTAGTAGAAAAAATACTAGCATGGTG
>JBOFVP010000004.1:0-2838 GCA_051653165.1 Clostridium sp. | reverse complement strand
TAGTTCTTTCTGATATAATACATGTATTTGAGTAAAACTCATTTAAATCAAAATCATTAATAATTAATTTTTCGCTTATATGTTCTTTTTCCCTACCATGTAATTGTACTTTTATTGAATCATCATTAGAGTCCTTTGCCATTAATATAACTTCCGGTGTTAACTCTTTTACACTTTTTAAATCCATTTCTTCATATTGAAAAAATACTTCATCTGTATTAGATTTAATATACAGTTCTTTGTTATCAGTTCTTTCAATATATTTGTTAGCTATGGTATTAACAGCTGTTTCAGTAACTCCTAAACTGCTTATAAAAAGCAAGGAGCTTAAGGCAATAGCCATTACCAGAAGGGCTAATCGTCCCTTTTTTTCTATCATACTTTTAACTATATACTTCAAAAATATTTTCATAATAAATAATATCTCCTAATTATTATATATTGTTTCTATGGAATAAATTTGTTTATGAGGTATACCTCATAAACAAATTCACCTATTAAATTCTATTTATATTACTTAAAATATCCATAAGTATTTTTGCATTAGTACCTAAATAACTACCACTTAGCATTAAATTATGAGTTCCTACTCCTGTATATTCATAATATTTTTTAGTAGTTAAAGTTGGCCATATATGTCTTGTATCTCTGATATTTGGGACTTCTCCTTCACCTCTTAACATATGCAAATTTACTGGCAGTGGTTTTTTACTATTAACAAAATCTTTAGTGTATATATAGTAATTAATAAAACTTGTTACAATTTCTTCTAAGAACTCTTCGTTAGTAATTACATCTTTATATTGAGTTTTTAAAGATTCCCTAACATTAGCTCTAACAAACTCTAAGTTAATATTTTCAAAGCTATCTTCTTCAACAACATAACTGTCCACTAATATTACATCACTAACTTCTCTACCTTCATCAATTAATCTACTTGCAGCCTCAAAAGCCAAAGCCCCTCCAAAAGAATATCCCATTAATACATAAGGACCTTCTCCTTGGATTTCCTTTATCTTCTCTACATAATGATTAACTAGTTTCTCTGTTTCTAGGAAATTAAACATATAAAATGAATAATCATTAATATACATAGATAAATTTTTATATAATATACTATATGCTACCTTTGGCATGTGAGGAGGGAATACAAATAAATTTCTATTGACTTTTTCGTTTAATAACATTATATAAGGTTGATTATAAATATCTTTTATCTGTGATATATCCAATTTATTTTCTTTAATATGTTGAATACAGTATCTGATAATATCTAAAAGTTTTCCTATATATTCCTTTAAGAAATTATTTATTGCATGGCTATCTAATGCTTTGTCGTTATATAAAATATTTACAGTTAATTGCTTATTTTTAATAATACAACTAATATCTAAATCATATATTGAACATATTTCATCACCAATATCACAATTGATATTTAGTTTAGAGATACTAATATCATCTTTTTGAATTACATTATCAACTTGCCCTAAATAGTTGAAACATACATTCGCTATTTCTTTACTCTTAATAGGGTTATCTTTATTTAGATACTTTAATATTCCATATCCAATACCTTTGTTTGGAATAGAATTTAACATTTCTTTAGTTTTTATAATTTGTTCACTAATATCCCCAGGGTTACACTGTAAAAGAACAGGAAATATACTTGTAAACCATCCAATAGTTCTAGTTATATCAACTCCTTTAAGTATTTCTTCACGACCATGCCCTTCAATATTTACAGCTAACTTTTCTTTTTCACACCAACTATTTACACTAAGTGCAAGAGCTGTGAGAAGAATATCCTTAATCTCAGTATTAAATGCTTTATTTACATCTGTTAAAAGCAGTTCAGTTTCTTTTTCTGATAATAGAGCCGTAATTAGTTTATTGCTATTCATGACTTTGTTAGACATAGTTTTCTTTACTGGGAATTTCGTTTCAGCATCAATTACAATATCATTCCAATAATCTATTTCACTTGCTACTTCAGAGTTATTTGCATATTCATTAAGTTTTTCAGCCCACTCCTTAAATGAAGTTGTTTTAGATGGAATGTTAATCCTTTTCTCTTCATTTAGATTGTTATATGCTTTACAAAAATCTTCAACAATAAAACGCCATGAAACACCATCAACTATAAAGTGATGAATTGCCATATACAGATGATCTCCATCTGTATCCCTTATAATAATCCCCTTAAATAATGGACCATTTTTTAAATCCATATGCTGAATTTCAAGTGCTCTTTTATTAATTAAATGAAGTTTTTCGTCATCCGTTTTATAAGAGATATCTAAAGTGTCTAAATCATATATATCCCCACTTAGTCCACGGTTAGTTTGAATAAAGTTATTACCTTCTAGTTTAAATGTCATTCTTAATGCATCATGATGTGTTGCTAACTTTTCAAAAACTTCACCAACCAACTTTTCATCAAAGCCTCTCTGTGAAAATAAAGTTACTGATTGACCAAAATGATTTACATTGCATCCTTTATTATACTCTAAGAAATATTTTTGAATTGGTGTTAATGGAACCTCACCCTGAACTAGTTTTTGTGAAATACTCAAATCATTATTAATAATATATTTGCTTAACTGTAATATGGTTGGATGATTTAACAAGTATTTTACTTCTAACTTAATACCACTCTCTTTTAATTTTGATATAACCTGAATTCCTTTAATGGAATCTCCTCCTAATTCAAAGAAATTATCTGTAATACTAATATTTTCATAAGATAAAACTTCTTTCCATACCTCAGCTATCTTTTTTTCTATCTCTGTGGTTGGTTCTATATATTCATTCTTTATTACTGAATTTTCATCTGGT
>JBOFVP010000003.1:0-1059 GCA_051653165.1 Clostridium sp. | reverse complement strand
TTACTTGATACTACTGCTCTATCTATTAGATCATATGTTTGAATTATTTCTGCATATGTTTTTAACAATTTTTGATACATTTGTATGTCATTTGAGTTGTATACTTGCTCCTTGGCTTCTTCTTTACCAATAAACAATTTTGTATTTGCTTCATATTTTGGTTTTATTACAAAAAAACTTACCACTGCAGATAATACCGTTGCTCCTATTGTTATTGCTAGTATTAATGCTATTCTTTTCTTTAGGGCATCTATTATGTCCCCAATTTTGATTACCTCTTCATTCATGTATTTCCCTCCAAAGCGTATTTATGGATAAATTAGATTTTAATTGGCTTATTATCCATTTTCTTCTTAATACCTGGTAATTATAACATATTTTCTTACTTTGTTTACACTTCTGAAACATTTGTCGATAAGTTTTTATGTAAATGTTTTATATAATTTCTATTTTTAATTTTTTATTTAATTTTATTTAATTTGTATTTTTATTTTTTTATAATTGTCGAATTATGTATCTTTCATTACTTCCTCTAAATGATACTTATTGGTATTATTTAGCTTTATTCTTCATTTATTAAAAAATCTATCTTTTACAATTATTTAAACACCTTTGTTAAATAAGGTGAATTTTGTCGAAAGAAATTCTCCCTAGTTTTAAGTCTAGAGAGAATTTTCTTTAAGTTGCTTGTTACTTTATATTTTCTCTTTTTGCTTTATGATTTTGTTTATGTTTTTTTGACCTACTTTTTTTGTAGTGTGGTATCTCCACACCTTTCTTACTCTTGGTAGTAGTTATAGTATTTAGAGTTCTTGTTGTTTTTCCCATTTAAAACTGCTCCAATTACTCTACCACCAACTCCTTCTATTAACCCTTTAACCTGTATCCCGTCCTCTTTTTTAGTTTTCCCATTTCTAAATACTAAGATTGTCCCATCAACCTTATGTGAAATAGCTTGAGCATCACTAATAACCAATGCTGGAGGACTGTCTATAATTATCTTGTCATACTTCTTTTTGCACTCATCTAAAAACTTTTGAAGAATTTCTGAACTTACAA
>JBOFVP010000002.1:0-3356 GCA_051653165.1 Clostridium sp. | reverse complement strand
CAAATGATTTGTATAGAAAAGAAACTATTTCTTCTTTCTTAAATTATTATAAAAATGCGTTAAAAAGCGTATTAAGCAATTGGGACAAACCTCTTGAAGAAATAGTGATATTAAATGATAAAGAAAAAGCAGAAATAAGATTTGATAAAAATATAGAGCCTTTAGATGAGAAACAAAACATTATAGAAATGTTTGAAAGATGTGTTGAAAAGAATCCTAATAAAATAGTACTACATTATAAAGAGGAAAAATTAACCTATTTAGAATTAAATAGTAGAGTTAATAAATTGGCTCATTATTTAAGAGAAAATAATATAAAGAAAAACGATATAGTAGGAATAATTTTAGATAAATCTATAGAAATGATTGTAGCCATTTTAGGAATTATAAAGTCAGGAGCAGCATATTTACCTATTGATGTAGCTAATCCAGAAGAGAGAATTAGGTATATTATAAAAGATAGTAATGTGAAATATGTTATATCTAAAGATATATATAGCAATTATATTGAGGAAGATAAATATATTGATGTTTATAGCCATGTATATGCTAATTATAGTGATGAAAATTTAGAAATTATAAATAATATACATGATTTAGCTTATGTGATTTACACTTCAGGTTCAACAGGGATGCCAAAAGGTGCATTATTGAAGCATCAAAATGTTATAGCTATTGCAACTGAATCAAGGTTGATTGATATGACAGAGAAAGATAAGGTACTTCAATTAAGTAATTATGCTTTTGACGTTTCAGTTGCAGAAATAATGTGTAGTTTATTAAATGGGTCTGAACTATTTGTTATGGACAAAGATGCTGTATTTAATATTAATGAAGTTGCTAAATATATACAAGACAATAAAATAACATTTATTTTTACAACAACTGCAATATTTAACTTAATTGTAGAAACTAATATAGATTCATTAAAATATATAAGACGTATATCCATTGGTGGAGAAAAGGCATCTCCATATCATCTTAATAAAGCCTTTAAGGTAATTGGACCTAATAAACTTTTAAATGCATATGGGCCTACGGAAACAACAGTAATTGCTACAGGGTACATCATAAATGAATTAATTGATGAAGATAAGAAATCTAGAGTGCCAATTGGAAGAGGATTGGATTACTTAAGAACCTATGTATTAAGTCCTGATAATAAATTGGAACTAATTGGAGCAGTTGGAGAGTTAGTTATTGGTGGATTAGGGGTAGCAAAGGGATATTTAAATAAACCAGAGCTTACTAATGAAAAGTTCTTTCAAAGTCCTTTTGTAGAAGGTGATGTTCTATATAGAACTGGGGATTTGGTAAGACTCTTGCCAGATGGAAATATTGACTTTTTGGATAGAATAGATGATCAAATTAAAATAAGAGGATATCGTATTGAAATTAATGAAATAGCTAATAAAATTATGGAACATAAAGGTGTAAAGGATGTTGTAGTAGTAACTAAAACTGATGGAAACAATAATAATACGAAGTTAATAGCTTATGTGGTGTTAGATGAAGAAATTGATGTAAAAGAATTAAAAAATAAGTTGTCAGTAGAGTTACCACCATATATGATTCCAGCTCACTTTATGGTTATAGAAAAGATACCTCTAACTAATAATGGAAAAGTTGATAAAAGAAATCTCCCTGAAATAGTGGAGGTGGAGAAGATTATCGACTCTAGGCCAAATGATGACACTGAAGCTTTATTAATTGAAGTATGGAGTGAAGTATTAGGCGTTGATAACTTAAGTATCCATGACAATTTCTTTGAAGTAGGTGGAGATTCAATAAAAGCAATTCAGGTAGTTTCTAAGCTTCAAAAAAGAAATAAAATATTAGATGTTAAAACTATAATGAGTATTCCTAATATTTATGAGCTTAGCCATTTTGTAAAAGAGAAAGAAGCAGATTTTAGTCAAGAGGATGTAGAAGGTGAAATTCTTATTACTCCATTAATGAAAGAATTTATTAATGAAGAGGGGAGAATAAATAATCACCTTAATCAAGGAGTTATTTTGTCTAGCGAAAACAGATTTAATGAAGATAACATTATAAAAAGCTTTGATCTTATATGCAGACATCATGATATGCTAAGAACTGTTTGGATAGATGGTGATGATAAAAAAGCTTTATATAATCATAATGGAGATGCAAAGGGCTATAGCTTTGAAATTTTCAACATAGCTACAAATGTAGTAGATAGTTTAGAAAGAATTGAAAAGGAAATTAGTAAAATACAAAAAAGTTTTGATATAACACAACTTCCTTTGTTTAAAATAGCATTATTCCGTTGTGAGGATGAAGATCATTTATTACTTATTGCACACCATTTAATTATAGACGGTATTTCATGGAGAATAATATTAGAAGATTTCTCAGAAATATATATGGCATTAGCTTCTGAAGAAATGGTACAAATTTCAAAAAAGACCAGTTCTTTTAAGAGCTGGGCAGAAGGTTTATATGAGTATGCAAAGTCTAATGACATAAATAAAGTAATACCTTATTGGAAAGAAATTTTAAATAAAAATATAAATAATAAACTATATAAAAACGAATTTGAAAGAACGCTGGACAAAGTAGCAACAGAATCTGTAAGTATTGATGAAGGAACAACTAATAAGTTGTTACATGAAGTTAATAGCTTATACAATACAGAGACTGTAGAAATATTACTAACAGCACTTGCAATTTCCTTTAAAAAGACCTTTAATAATTCGGAGTTTTATGTAAATATGGAAGGTCATGGTAGAGAAGATATCCAGGAGAGGATTAACGTTACAAGAACAGTAGGATGGTTTACATCAGTTTATCCTGTTTATCTAAATTTATCAGAAAGTAATACCATAGGAAAATATATTATAGAAGTAAAAGAGATAATGCGTAAAATTCCTAACAAAGGGTTTGATTATCAAATATTAAAACATATTAGCTCAGTTAAAGAGGGGGAAGGTTTTAATTGGAATCAAAAATGCCAAGTTGGATTTAACTATTTAGGGGATTATAGTAATACAGATTATGGAGTATTTACAAAATCAAATATTGAAATTACAGGTTCATTTGGAGATGATGTTCATCAAAAAAATCCAATTGAAATTAATACTTTAATTATTGATGGTAAATTAAAAATTGATATTTCTTATTCAAAAGAAGAGATATCGGAGAGTTTAATGGATGAGTTTAAAAAAGAGTATGTAAATTCTCTAAAAGAAATTATTTATTTTTGTATTAGTAAGGATGAATCTGTTTTTACAGTTTCAGATTTTGATGATGATTCTTTAAGTGAAGGGGATTTATCCCAAATATTAGATTTATTTAATTAGAATTAATACGTTTGGTAAAAGGAGTAAAAAGAA
>JBOFVP010000001.1:0-1826 GCA_051653165.1 Clostridium sp. | reverse complement strand
TGAATATTTATCAAAGGATAATTTACAACTTCCTAAGCTGCAGGTTGAGATAGTTCCATTGTAGGATCTTTCTCCATACTCTCTTTCATATTCTGATACAAGACTATCAAAAGCCTTTCTTACTGTTCCAGTAGTAGTTATTTCTTCTACAAAATTAGTTGCTCCCATTGTTAATTTCCTCTTTTCTGTTAAATTTTTATTATTGTTATCTTTTTGTTTTTTAATTAGTTATTATTTGATCTATGCCAAAGATGTAATCCTTCAAAGGTTGGATTAATTTTATTCTTCTTGCAGTAATCAATATAATTACATAAAACTGTTATGCTCACGCTACTCTACTCCTATTATCTAATTTGTTCTGTTATCTTTTTCTTTCTGTTAAATAATTAATCTTAGTAAATACCTCTCTTCCTTATATTTGTCTTAGAAATAAAAAAATCCCTATAAAGCTCAATTTCTTGAACCTCATAAGGATTATCTACTTCAATTTGTTAAATACCATCAGGACCATATATATGGACTGATTATCTGTTAAATAAAATATTAAATTACAAATATAATTATACATAGAATGTAATCTAATAAACAATAGGATATCAGTTCATTAAAATCCACATATAGCCAATAAGAATAATTTCAATAAAATTCGATTCTACGATAATTTAGATTTTTAAAATATTTCAAAAGTAGATTTTGTAGGTTTATAAAAAAACTTAAAATCAAAAATGCTGAAATATTTGATTCGACTATTTTTACCCTATTTTTCAGCAAAAGTACTAAATTTTGAACAAATATAAAAAGTTCGTAAAATTAGGAGTTTACGAACTTTTTATTTGAAATAATATTTAAAGCTAGATATATCAATACTTTTATAGACTAATATTAAAATATAATATTTTATATATCTTCTTCAATACGAACTTTTAATATTAAGTTTTACGAACTTTTGTGGTAATATATATTATAGAAGATAATTAAGGAAAATCTTATTATATTAAAGAATCAGAATGTGGAGATTTATTAAAAATGGAAATATTAGAATTATTAGAAGCAGTTGAGAGTAAAATAATTGATGTTGAATCAGCCTTAGATTTACTTTTAGTCTATATAAATGAAAAGCATATAAAAAAAGGACAAACTATACTAAATTTAGTTAGTGAAGGTAAGTTAAAAACTTTAAGTGCCGAAGGAATGATAAAAAAGTTAATTAGTGATGAAGAGAAGAATTCAGAAAATATTGTTGAAAAGGAATCTATAATTAAAAGTAGGGGTTCTAAAAAGAGAAGAGCTGCAAGGCCATTAGAAAAAGAAGAGTATGAGAAAATAATAAGCTTATGTAAGACAGGCTTTACCTATAGTGATGAGTATGGAGTACCTCATGTATTTAGACCTAATAAACAATTAGGAATGACATTTATTCTTCAGGCTACTCTAGGACTAAGAATAGCAGATGTAATGAAATTAAAGCCAGTTACATTTAAGAATGATAAGCTAGAGATTATAGAAAAGAAAACAGGGAAGTTACAGTATAGAACAATAAATAAGAACTTAAAAGAGTTGATCTATGAGTATGCCATGGAAAATAATATTAAGAGTAATGATTATATTATAAAGGTAACAGTAAGAGCAATTCAAAAGCAATTAGATATAATTACTAAATATCTTGGTTTAAGTAATATATCTAGTCATAGCTTTAGAAAATTATTTGGGGTTACAGTATATAACCAGACCAATGGAAATATAGAGCTATTAAAAGAATTATTTAATCATAGCGATATTTCAACTACTCAAAGATATATTAAAGTCAGTCAGAAGGAAATTGATGA